>DSDX01000400.1 GCA_011048485.1 Candidatus Aminicenantota bacterium
AATTCATGGCCGGCTTCCGGAGCGCGGCTCGCGACGCGGGCGTGAGCCTGGTCGGCGGGGACCTGTCCGAGGCCGAGAAAGTCGTGATCGCCGTCATGGTGACGGGCCAGGCCAAGCTCCCGGTCAAGAGGGGAGGGGCCAAGCCCGGTGACGCCATCTACGTCTCGGGGACGCTCGGCGACGCCGCCGGAGGCCTGCGGCTGCTCGAGAAGGGCGGGATCCGGGGGGTCGTCAAGCCGGTGCGGCCGCTCATCCGGTCGTTCCTCGACCCGGCGCCGCGCCTGAAGCTCGGCGCTCTGCTGGCCGAGCGCAGGCTCGCCTCGGCCATGATCGATCTCTCGGACGGGCTGTCGGTCGACCTGACCCACATCTGCAAGGAGAGCGGGGTCGGGGCCGAGGTCGAAGCGGCGCTCATCCCCATCTCGGAGGCTTTGGCGCACGCGGCCCGGAACCCCCTGGACATGGCCCTCAACGGGGGCGAGGACTACGAGCTCCTGTTCACGGTCAGGCCGGCCAAGATCGGCGCCGTCGAGGTCCTGGCCTCACGGCACGGCCTGACGAGGATCGGGCGGATCACGCCGGGCCGGAGGATCCGGCTCATCGGGCCGGGCAAGAGGAAAAAACCCCTCCGCACCAAGGGCTACGAGCACTTCTCGGGCTGAGAGCGGACGCGGGGCGCGGGGCAGGGGCGGGTCAGCGTTCAGAGGGCCGGATAATCGCCCGTGAAGACGACTTCGGCCGGCCCGATCTGATAGACTTCGCCGCCCTCGGGCCATTCGACCCTTAGGCCGCCGAGGGCCGTCCGCACGGTGACGGCCCGGTCCACCAGCCCCTTGAGCATGGCCGCGACGGCGGCCGCGGCCGATCCCGTCCCCGAGGCCAGCGTCTCCCCGACGCCGCGCTCCCAGAAACGGACCTCGATCTCCCCCCGGTCGACGATCCGGATGAACTCGACGTTGGTCCGCCGGGGGAAGAAGGGATGGCTCTCGATCTCGGCGCCGATCGCGCGCCACTCCGCCAAGGGCGGGAAGGCGTCGAAGAAAAGGCCGCAGTGGGGGTTGCCCAAGGACACGCACGTGACCGGGAAGGTCCTCCCGGCGGCCAGGAAGGGGTGATCGAGAACGCGGTCGAGGCTCCGTCCGTCGTCGAAGGGAATGTCGTCCGCCGCCAGGCTGGGCGCCCCGAGGCCGATCCGGACCTCGTACCGGCTCCCCTCCGAGGACAGGACCTCCGAGGGGCGTTCGCCCGCGGCCGTGCGGAAGAGGACCTTCGGCGACTCGACCGTGCCGCTCCAGGCCAGCCAGGCCGCCGCGCAGCGCAAACCGTTGCCGGAGATCTCCGCCTCGCTGCCGTCGGCGTTGAAGATCCGAAAGCCGTATTCCGGAGGCTCGTCCTTCTCGGCGCTGAGAAGGAGAAGGCCGTCGGCGCCGACCCCGGTGTGCCGGTCGCAGATGCGCCGGGCCAGCTCCGCCGCCGACCCGGGCGTAGGCCCCGCGCCGGGGGGGGCGACCAGGAAGTCGTTGCCGAGCCCGTGGAGCTTGGCGAAGCGCATCAGCGGACTTTGATCGTGACGATGAAGTCCTGCGATCTCCTGTCCGTTTCCTGCCGGACGAGGAGGATGATCTCCTGGCCGGCCGGGGTTCTTTCGAGGATGTCCTCGAAATCGCGGACCGTGGTCATCTTCACGCGGTTGGCCTCGACGATGATCATGCCGCGGTTCAAGCCTTGACGGGCGGCCTCGCTGCCCTGGCGGACATCGGTGATGAGCAGGCCCTCGGTCGTGCGAAAGCCGTAGCGGCGGGCCGAGTTGGGGGTCAGGGCGACGACCGAGACGCCGATGTCCTTGTCGGAGCTGGCGATCTCGCCCCGCTCGCGTTCGGGCTCGAGCTCGTCGACCGTCGCGGTGACCTTCATCTCCTTGCCGTCACGGACGATGAGCAGGTCGACCTTGCGGCCGGGCACGATATCGGCGATCTTGAAGCGAAGGTCGCTGCTGTCCTTGACCGGTTCGCCGTCGACCTGGACGATGACGTCGTATTGCCGCAGCTTGGCCTTTTCGGCCGGGGAGTCGGGCTCGACCGAGCTGATGACAGCGCCGTTCTTGGACTTGAGATCGAGCTGCTTGACCATGCCCTCGGTCAGGTCCTGGATCTGGACGCCGAGGCGGCCGCGGATGACCCGGCCCTTCTCCTTGAGCTGGACGACGACTTTCCTGGCGATGTCCGAGGGGATGGCGAAACCGATGCCGATGTTCCCGGCGAAGCCCGAGCTCAGGATGTTGGAATTGATGCCGATGACCTCCCCCCGCATGTTGATGAGCGGGCCGCCGCTGTTGCCGCGGTTGATGGCCGCGTCGGTCTGGATGAAGTCCTGGTAGCTCTGGGTGTCGATGGACCGGCCCTTGTAGCTGACGATGCCGGCCGTGACGGTGTGCTCCATGCCCAGCGGGTTGCCGATGGCCAGAACCCACTCGCCGACCTTGACCGCGCCGGAGTCGCCGAGCTCGGCGAACGGCAGGCCCTTGGCCTCGATCTTGAGCAGCGCGAGGTCGGTCCCCGGGTCCGTGCCGACGATCTTGGCGTCGTATTCCTTCCCGGCCAGGGTGGTCACGGAGACGCGGATGGTCTTGTCCTTCTCGACGAGGTGGTTGTTGGTCAGGATGTAGCCGTCGGCGCTGATGAAGAAGCCGGTGCCGCCGACCTGGACGAGGTTCGATTCGGGCTGGCTGCGGCGGGGCTGGCCGAAGAAGCGATCGAAGAAGTCGTCCCCGAACGGCCACTCGTCCCCGAACCCCTGGACCTGCGCCGCTTCCTTGCGCTCGGCCTCGATGCTCACGACGGAGGGGCCGATCCGCTCGGCGATGGTGACGAAGTCCATGGGGGCCTTCTCCTGAGCGGGAGGAGAGGCGAACAGGTTCGAGGAACCTGCCTGGGCGGTCTTGGCCGCCGTGGCGAAGACGTCGGAAGGCGCCTCGGCCTTCTGGGGGTTATAGAGGAACAAGTAGCCGGCGAGGAGCACCCCCAGGGCGAAGCTCGAAACAGCTATCCAGGCGTATTTTTTCATGGGAAACCTCCGAAACGACCGTTATCAAATTACCATATCGGACCCGAAATTTCAATTGGCTCAAGACGTTCCAAACGCCGGCCGGAGGCGGTTGGTTGCGGGGATTGAATCCTGAGACCATCGGGGCTATGATGGGCCGGCATGTCCGCCCAGCGCCGACGCGGCCTGTTCATCGTCCTCGAAGGGATCGACGGGTCCGGCAAGACGACCCAGGCCCGGGCCCTCCTCCGCCGCCTCAGGCGGCGGGGCCTCAAAGCCGCGTTCTTCCGCGAACCGACCAGGGGCCGGTGGGGGAGGGAGATCAAGCGGCTGGCCGCCCGGGCCGGCTCCCTAACCCCCGAGGAGGAGCTCGCCCTCTTCGTCAAGGACAGGCGCGAGAACGTCGCCAGGAACCTCCGCCCGGCCCTCGAGGCCGGGACGATCGTCGTCCTCGACCGCTATTATTTCTCGACCATCGCCTATCAAGGCGCCAAGGGCATCGACCCGGAGCGCATCCGGCGGATGAACGAGGCCTTCGCCGTCCGGCCGGACCTGGTGATCGTCATCCACGTCGACGCGGCCGACGGCCTGGCCCGGATCCGGGGCCGGAAGACGCGCGACGAGCTCTTCGAGCGCCAGGACTACCTCGTCCGCGTGGCCGGCCTTTTCCGCCGGTTCGCCGGCCCGCACATCGTCCACATCGACGGCCGGGGCGACAAAGCGGCCATCGGCCGGGCCATCTGGGCCGAAGTCGAACCGCTCTTGTAGGATCCTCCGGGTAGAGTTTCGGGATACGTTTTGCTATGATGGCCTGAAGACGCCATGAAGATCCCGAAATTCGACTTCTCCAAGGTCAAGCTGCCCCAAGTCAAGATCCCCAACCTGAGGCTCCGGATCAAGAAGCTCAGGAAAGGGACGGTCCTCCGGGCCCTGCTCATCCTCGTTCTGGCCGGCCTGGCCGTCGGGCTGGGCGGCCTCCTGGGCGCCTATGTCGCCATCAAGGACAACCTCCCCGACGTGAGCGACATCGACACCTTTCGGCCCAAGCTGATCACCACGGTCTACGACGCCGAGGGCCGGGTGGTCAAGGAGTTCGCCGAGGAGAAGCGCGTCGAGGTCGCCTACGACCGTCTCCCCAAGGCGCTCGTCGAAGCCCTTGTGGCCACCGAGGACCCCAGCTTCTTCCGCCACGGAGGGGTCGACCTCCGCGGCATCCTGAGGGCCGTGTGGGCCGACGTCTTCAAGGTCCTGGGCGGCCGCCGGCCCGAGGGCGGCAGCACGATCACCCAGCAGCTGGCCCGCGACCTCTTCCTCCACCGGGAGGTCAGCATCCGGCGCAAGCTCAAGGAGCTCTACCTGTCCCGCCGGATCGAAAAGCTCTACTCCAAGGAGAAGATCCTGGAGCTCTACTGCAACCACTTCTTCCTGGGGCACGGGGCTTACGGGGTGCAAGCGGCCTCCAACCTGTTCTTCGGCAAGGACGTCGCCGATCTCGCCCTGGAGGAGGCGGCCCTCATCGTCGGGATCTTCCGGGGCCCCTCCCTCTACTCGCCCTACACGAACGCGGAGGTCACGCTCAACCGGCGCAATCATGTCATTAACAGGCTGGCCGCCGAGGGCTACCTGACGAAGGAGGAGGCGGAGGCCCAAAAAGAGAAACCCATGACCGTCCTGCCCCTGAGGCGGACGAGAGCGGAATTCGGGGCCTATTTCTTCGAGGAAGTCCGCCGCTATCTCGAGAGGAATTACGGCTACGACGGGCTCTATCGGGACGGGCTCAAGGTCTACACCACCCTCGACCCGACCCTCCAATCGTACGCCGAGCGGGCCCTGCGGTCGGGCCTGCGGACGGTCGAGAACCGGCTCAACGGTTGGCGGCCCGACAAGCCGAACATCCTCGAAGCCGGCCCCGATGTGCTGAAAGATCTGGTCGCGGCTCCCGAGGCCCCGCTCGAGGAGCACTGGCTCCTGACCTGGGAGAACCAGACCATCGAGCCCGCCGAGGTCTATGACGCCATCGTTCTCGAGGTCTCCCGCAACGATGCCTCGGTCCGGCTCAAGAACGCCGTGGGCCGGATGACCGGCAAGGACATCGACTGGACGAAGGCCCGCAACCTCGCGGCCATCCTCGAGAGGGGAGACGTCATCCAGGTCAAGGTCGCCTCCGTCGATCCGGAAACCAACGAGGCCCAGGTCTCGCTCGACCAGAAACCCCTGCGCAACGGCGCCATCGTTGTCATCGACCCGCGGACCGGCCAGATCCGGGCTCTCGCCGGCGGCTATTCCTTCCGCGACAGCCAGTTCAACCGGGCCACCCAGGCGCCCCGGCAGACGGGGTCGTCCATCAAGCCCTTCCTCTACACCGCCGCGCTGGAGCACGGCTTCACGCCGGCCAGCGTGATCGTTGACGAGCCGGTGACCTTCATCGACCGCTGGAACAACGAGCCCTGGTCGCCCAAGAACTACGACCGGCGGCACAAGGGAGCCGTGACGGTCCGGATCGGCCTCGAGCAGTCCCGCAACGTCGTCACGGCCAAGCTCCTCGACTTCATCTCCCCGCAAGTCGGCGTCGACTACTGCCGCCGCTTCGGCATCACCTCGCCGCTCTATCCCTATCTTTCCCTGAGCTTGGGGACCTTCGAGGTCACCCTGCTCGAGATGGTCTCGGCCTTTTCGGCCTTTCCCGACAAGGGGGTTCGCTTCAAGCCCTATTTCATAAGCCGGATCGAGGACCACGACGGCAACATTCTCGAAGAGGCCCGGGTCGAGTCCGAGGAGGCCGTCTCGCCCCAGACGGCCTACATGATGACCTACCTGATGCGCGGCGCCGTAGAGGCGGAAGGCGGGACGGCCGGGGCGGCCTCCGTCCTGGGCTGGCCGCTGGCCGGCAAGACGGGCACGACCGACGACTATTCGGACGCCTGGTTCATCGGCTTCTCGCCGGACCTCTGCGCCGGCGTCTGGGTCGGCAACGACCTGCCGACGCCCCTCGGGGAACGGCAGTCCGGGGCGGCCGCCGCGTTGCCCATCTGGATGGATTTCTTCGGCCGGGTCATCGGGGACGCCAGGGCCGCGGCCGCGGCCGAGGGCGTGGTCGACTTCGAGCCCCCCGATTTCGAGGTCCCGCCCAACCTGTCCTTCGTCGAGATCGACCGCAAGACGGGCCTCCTGGCGACGCCCGCCTGCCTCTATCCCTTCCTCGAGGTGTTCGTCCCCGGGACCGAGCCCTCCCGCTACTGCACCCTCGCCGACCACCTCCGCGTCCTCGATTACTACGCGGCCGACAGGGTGACCATCGAAGATCACTGATAAAAAAAAAGGGGCGCCCCTCCCAAAC
>DSDX01000304.1 GCA_011048485.1 Candidatus Aminicenantota bacterium
GCCTTGAACGTCGGGCCCTGGAATTGGGGCGAGCAGGCCGCGATCACGACCCGGTCCAGGCGATGCTCCTTAATGTCGGAGACAACGAGGTTCTGGCCGGTTTCCGAGCACATGTGCTCGTGGTCCCGGACAAGGACGACCCCGGACTGCTGGCGGGCATCCTCGACGACCTGCTGGATGTCGACGGTCTCAGAGATATTACCGCCGCAATGGCACACATAGACGCCTGTTCTCGTCACGGGCGTCCCTCTCCCAGGCGTGGCATCCCTCCTCTACGCCTTGTTTTTGATCTCCGGAACCGGGGCCTTCTCTCCCTGCAGCGTCGTCCAAATGGCGAATTCAGGGCAGATCATCTGGCAGAACCCACAATGGACGCATCTCTCCGGCTGGGCCACCCTCGGCGGATGGTAGCCCTTGGCGTTGAACTCGATGGAGACCTCCAGGACTTGGCGCGGGCAGTATTCCACGCAGAAGCCGCATCCCTTGCAGCGTTCCGTGATGATATGGACCTCGCCCCGGGGGACCCGGAATTTTTCCAGGTCATAAGGAACGCGCTGAATCGCTATGCCCTTCGTCCTTCCAAGTCAACGGTCCGTTTTGAGATCTATATTGAAAATGATTTTCATTTACACTAATATATCTTCCGGGCCTATGTCAAGCCCTTTGCATCAGGCCTTGTCTATGATCGATTTTGAGAAGCCCGCAGCGGTCTTTCAACAGGCGGGGGCTTGACATCCGCCGGCGCGGAGATCAACATGCCATTGAGATCCGGCTTTCTACTTCGAGCCAAAAGGCGCCAACTTCCGGGAGGAGCCACGCCCTTGCGACTGGCCGCCGCCCTTCTGAAGGAGGACTGTCATGGAACTTCGGGACGCCATCGTGATCGGCGCAGGACCGGCGGGGCTGACGGCGGGCGCTAACTTGGCGCGCTTCGGTCTGAAGACGACGATCCTCGAGGAAAAAGTGGCCGGTGGGTATGCGGCAGAAATCCCTCTCCTCGAGAATTATCCGGGGTGCGTCGGCGGGAGGACGGGGAAGGACATTGTCGACAAGATGGTCCAGCAGTGCGCCGACGCCGGAACTGAGATCCGCCAACTGGAAAAGGTGGTGGGCCTGATCTTCGGGACCCAGGCTCATACAGTGACATCCGAAAAGGCCGTCTATGCCGCCCCGGCCATCCTGCTCGCTTCGGGACGGCACATAAGAACCCTGGGCGTGCCCGGTGAGCGCGAATTCCACGGCAAAGGCGTCAGCTATTGCGCGGTCTGCGACGGATTCTTCTTCAGGGATAAGGACGTCTTCGTCGTCGGGAACGACAGCCGGGCGGCGGAGGTCGCTTTGTTCCTGGCCCGGTCGGCTTCGCGCGTGAAGCTGGTCTGCCAGAAGGAACGATTGTGCGCGGAAAAGATCCTCATCGACGGCTGCGAGAATCAGAATATCGAGATCCTCGCGAATATGGAACTCGTGGAGATCAAAGGGGACGCCAAAGTCAGGAGCGTCGTTTTAGCCGACATGGTGACACGCGCCTCCAGGGAAATCGACGCCGACGGCGTCTTCGTTCAACTTGAAGGCGTTCCCAACAGCGACTTGGCCCGGGCGTCGGGGGTCAAGGTCGACGGGGACGGTTACATCATCATTGATTCAAAAGCGAGGACGAACATCGCCCGAGTCTACGCCGCGGGGGACGTCACCGTTTCACCGGCCAAGCTGATCGTCAGCGCGGTCGCCCAGGCCATCGGTGCGGCCCTAGATATCGTCGAGCATGTTCACCGAGCCGCCTAGGGACCGGAACTGATCGCCTGAGTTGAGATGGCCGCGAAGAGAGAGCCCCGCATCGGTCTGTTCCTGTGCCACTGCGGAAAGAACATCGCCGGGGGGCTGGACCTTGAGGCGCTCGCCGAGAGCTCGAAGGGCCTCGCGGGGATCGCCTATGTCACGACCCACAAGTTCTGCTGCTCGGAGGGAGGGCAGGCTGAGATCGCGGGCGCCATCCGGGGCCAGAACCTGGACAGGGTGATCGTGGCCGCCTGCGAGCCTTCCCTGCACCTCCTGACCTTCCAGCGCTGCGGGGAGGAGGCTGGGATCGAGCCGCAGTTCGCGGACCTGGTCGATATCCGGAAATGGACGATGCCCGGCAGCCCCCAGAAAGTCGATCCCGGGCTGGCCTTGGAGGAGTCCCGCAAGACCGTCGAGCTGGCCGTGAAACGGATGAGGCTTAAACGTCCGGTCCCGCTCGTCACCGTGAAAGCGGAACAGGCCGCCCTGGTGATCGGGGGGGGAATCGCCGGTCTCGAAGCAGCGCTGGATCTGGCCGATAAAGGCTATCAGGTCCATGTTGTGGAAAGGCAGCCCACGATCGGGGGCAAGATGGCCTTGCTCTACAAGGTCTATCCCACCAACGATTGCGCCCCCTGCATCCTCGCCCCCAAGACCGCCTACGCCAACATCCACCCGAAGATCGAACTGCTGACCAACGCCGAGGTCAGGAGCGTGAAGGGCCACGTCGGCGGTTTCCGCGTCGAGATCGTCCAATCGCCCCGCTACGTCGATACGGACACGTGCACCGGCTGCGGGGATTGCGTCGCCGCATGCCCCCGACGGGTGAGAGACGACGTCTATGCCGCGGGCTTGGGGCCCCGGAAGGCCGTCTTCATCCCGTACGACCAGGCCATCCCCCGAAAGGCCGTCATCGACGCAGCGAACTGCCTCTACTTCCGCAACGGGACCTGCCGCCTCTGCGAGAAGGCCTGCCTCGCCGGGGCCATCGATTTCAACCAACAGCCAAGGACGATCGGCTTGAGCGTCGGGGCGATCATCGTGGCGACCGGCTTCGAGGAGTACGTCCCCTCGGCGAAGACGGAGTACGGATTCGGGCGCTTCGGCAACGTCGTGACCCAGTTTCAGCTGGCCCGGCTCCTGGATATCGACGGGCCGACCAAGGGCCGGCTCCTAAGGCCGACCGACGGGCGGGAGCCGCGGACGATCGTCATGATCCAGTGTGTCGGTTCGAGGGACGAAACTGCTCATCCCTACTGCTCCGGCATCTGCTGTATGTACGCGTTGAAGCACGCTCAGATCATCCGGGAGATGGTCCTGCCAGAGACGGAGATCCACATCTGCTACATCGACATGAGGACGCCTGGCAAGGGCTTCGAGGAATACTACCGGCGGACGCGGGATATGGGCATCCTTTTCATCCACGGGAAGCCCAGCGAGGTAGCGGAGAGGCCGGAGACGAAGAGCCTTGTTGTCAAGGTCGAGGATATGGACATCGGCCGTCCCCTGGAGCTCGAAGCAGACCTCGTGGTCCTGTCTTGCGCTTCCGTGCCGCCGGCCGGTTCGGAGGAGCTTTCCCGGATCCTGGGGATCGAGCGGGACGACAGCGGGTTCTTCAAGGAGCTCCACCCGAAGCTTCGCCCCGTGGAGACGCGCGTCCGCGGCGTCTACCTCTGCGGCGCGGCCCAGGGGCCCAAGGACATTCCGGCTTCGATCCTCCAAGCTCGGGCGGCCGCGTCGTTCGCGGACGGGGAGCTCAGGCGGGGGACGATCAGGCTCCCCGCGTCCATGGTCAAGGCGGAAGAGATCGAGAAAGGAGGCGCGTAGGTCATGGAAGACGTCTACGTGGAAGAATTCACATCGCCGGGCTGCGTCGGCTGCCCGGCCGTCAAGGCCATGCTCGAAGAGTTGTCCCGGGAATTCGACGGCAGGGTGATCGTCGAGGAGATCAACATCGCCGAGGACGCGTCGAGAGCCGCTTCGTACGGCATCATGACGGTCCCCGCCGTGGCCGTCAACGGGAACCTCCTGTTCACGGGCGTTCCCTCACGGCAAGATCTGAGGAACGCGATCCTGGAGGAGATGAAGGAAGACTGACATGGACCGCCGAGACAATGCCTCGAGCTCCGCCCCGGCCTTGGGCCCGGATGCGAGCTTCCGGAGGGATGTCCTCCGGCATGAAGAGGCCCGGGGCCTTTACGCCTGCTTCTCCTGCGGAGCGTGCACGGCGGGGTGCCCCATCAGCGAGGTCTTTCCCGAGTTCAGCCCCCGAAAGCTGGCCAAGAGGGTCAAGCTGGGGTTGAAGCGGGATGTCTTGGAGGACCCTTACATCTGGCGGTGCACGACCTGCCGCGGCTGTGAGCAGCACTGCCCCCAGAATGTCAGGCTCTACGACATCCTGAACGTTCTGAAGAACATGGCTGCCGAGGCCGGCTTCGCTCCCCCCGCGTGGGTCGAACAGACCCGTTGGGTCATGCGGACGGGCCTCGTTTACCCCCGGGACGCCGCCCTGGCCAAGAAGAGGCGAGCCAGGTCCCTGCCGGCCCTGATGAGCCGCGGCGAACAGGCGGAACGTCTGATCGCCCGGACCGGCGCCGACAAGATCAAGGCCCGGGAAGAGCCGTGACATGCGCCGTTACGCGCTGTACCTGGGCTGTACCACGCCCACCCAGGTTATCCCGTACGAGCTCGCTTCCCGGTGGGTGTGCCGGGCCCTCGGGATCGAACTCGTCGACCTCGCCGAGTTCACCTGCTGCGGGATGAACCAGGTCAACCTGAGCCTGGAAGCGGGATCGCTGCTGGCTGCCATGAACCTGGCCCACGCCGAAGCCAAGGGGCTCGATATCCTGGCCTTGTGCCCGGCCTGCGCCGGCACGTTGGCCGAGGAGACCGAGCGATTGAGGGACGAGGGGAGGCGGGCCCGCATCAACGAGGCCTTGGCGCTCGTCGGTCTCGAGTACAAGGGCCGAGCCCGGGTGAGACATCTGTCCCGGGTCCTCTACGAGGACATAGGTCCGGAGAGGATCCGGGCCGGCGTGAGAAGGGACCTGTCCGCCCTGAGGCTCGCCCCGCATTACGGATGTCACTCTCTCAAACCGAAGTCGGTCTTCGAGGGATCCGATGATCCGGACGACCCGAGGACCCTCCACGAGCTCATCGCGGCCGCCGGCGCCCGTCCCCTTCCCTACGCGACGCTGCCGCTGTGCTGCGGCGGCAAGAGCTTCCCTGTCTCCCCCGAGCCGGCCCTCTCCCTCGTCCGAAAGAAGCTCGACGATCTCATCGGGCGAAGAGCCGACGGCCTCGTCGTCCAGTGCCAGACGTGCTATCTGATGTACAGCGGCCAGCAGAAGGCGGTCCGTGAGCGTTTCGGCGACCGTCCCCTGGTGCCGGTCCTCCTCTACCCTCAGCTCCTCGGCCTCGCCATGGGAGGGGACCCGGTGGACGACCTGGGACTGGACCTCAGCGCCGTCCCCTTGGACGGGATCCTCGTAAAAGCGGGGCTCGCCAAGTGGAGTTGAATACGAAGGAGATCGGCCATGTCCGTCCATAAGTTCTTCTATTCGTTCGGGCCGGTGCCCTCGCGGCGCCTGGGGCAAAGCCTCGGGATCAACAACATCCCGCCCAAGGTCTGTACCTTTTCCTGCGTCTATTGCCAGGTCGGCCGGACCACCCGCATGGCGATCGACCGGCGGGTTTTCTATGATCCGGAGAATGTCGTCGACGATGTCCGGAGACGGAGCGAGAAGGCTCGCCGCGATGGCGAGAGGATCGATTACCTGACGTTCGTCCCCGACGGCGAACCCACCCTCGACGTCAATCTCGGCCGTGAGATCTCCCTCTTGAGGCCGCTCGGGATACCGATCGGCGTTATCACCAACGGCTCTCTCGTCTGGCGCGAGGATGTGCGAGAGGATCTGGCGAAGGCCGACTGGATCTCCCTGAAGGTCGACGCCGTGCGGGAAAGCGTCTGGCGTGGGATCGACCGGCCCCATAAGGCCTTGAAGCTCGAGGCGATCCTCCAAGGCATGCTGGAGTTCTCAAAATGCTTCAAAGGAAAGATGGTCACGGAGACGATGCTCGTCGAAGGCCACAACGACGGGGCCAAGTGTCTCGAAGAGACGGCCGTCTTCCTGCGCGGCTTGAGGCCCTCCGTGGCCTACCTGAGCGTCCCCACGCGCCCCCCCGCGGAGCCTGGGATCCAAGGGCCGGACGAGGAGGCCCTCAACCGGGCCTTCCAAATATTCAGCGGCAAACTCCCCCGCGTGGAATACCTGATCGGTTACGAAGGGGACGCCTTTGCCTCGACCGGGGACGTCGCGGAAGACATCCTGAGCATCACCGCCGTCCACCCCATGCGTAAGGAGGCCGTGGCGGCGCTTCTGTCCAGGACCGGGACGACCTGGGAGGTCGTCGACCGGCTGTTGGCCCGGGGAGAGCTCGCGGCCGTGTCGCACAAAGGCTCCCTCTTCTACCTAAGGCGGGCCAAACACGAGCCAGCCCCTTAGGGGCCTTTGCGTCCTTCGCCTTCTTGATCCTGTGAAGCGATTGTGCTTCCTCTGGTCTCTCAGAAGAGTCGTATCAGGGTGCTCTTA
>DSDX01000091.1 GCA_011048485.1 Candidatus Aminicenantota bacterium
GCCTTCCTCGACGCGCTCGCTGGGGTCGGCATCTCCGTCGAGAACGTCAAGAAGAGCGTTCTCGAGTCCATGACCATCAACAAGTTCCTGGCCGGCATCGTCGAGAGCGGCGCGGCGGTCAGCGAGGACGAATTGCGCCGGGCCTACGAGGGGGACATGTCGGGCGATAAAACGGCTTCGGTGCGGCACATCCTCATCATGACCGAGGGCAAGAGCGACGAGGAGAAGGCCGCCGCCAGGGCCAAGATCGAGGACCTCCTGGCGCAGGCCAAGGCCGGGGCCGACTTCGCCGAGCTGGCCAGGGTCCATTCCGAGGACCCCGGCTCCAAGGAGAACGGCGGCCTCTACGAGGATTTCGGCCGCGGCCAGATGGTCAAGCCCTTCGAGGACGCCGCGTTCTCCGTGCCCGTGGGCGAGATCAGCGACATCGTCGAGACGAGGTACGGCTATCACATCCTCAAGGTCGTCGACCGCAAGAAGGAGACCCGGCCCTTCGACGACGTCCGGGCCGAGCTCGAATCAAGGCTCAAGCAGGGCAAGGAGAGCACCGTGGTCCGGGACTACATCCAGGGCCTCAAGGACAAGGCCGGCTTCAAACTGGTCGGGCTCTGACGGGCTGACCCGGGGCGGTGAGAAAACGGGCTTTCGCTCACCCCCCGCGAGGGCCGGGGGGCCCCCACCGTTTCCCCCCTTTCGGGGATTGCGGCGGGACCGCCCCGTCCGCACAATGGTCGTGGGCGCGGACGCCGCGGCCCAACCCCTGAGTTCCTGAGGAGGAAACGATGAAGAGACTCACGACAGCCCTCGCGATCGCCATCTTCGCCGGGCTCCTGGCCCTGCCCCAGCCGGCGGCCGCCGACGTCCAGTTCGGCATCAAGGCCGGAGGCAACATGGCCAAGCCGACCGGCCTCGACGCTCAAGACCCCCTGGCCACGCTGAAGAACAAGGTCGGCTTCAACGGCGGCATCTTCCTGGCCTTCAACTTCGGCCGGGTCGTGTCCCTCCAGTGGGAGGCCCTCTACACGATGAAGGGCGCGACCTATGTCGCCCTCGACGATAGCTTCACCGACAAGCTCTACGCCGACTACATCGAGGTGCCGCTGCTGCTCAAGCTCAAGATCCCCACGCCGATCGTCCAGCCCTTCGTCTTCGCCGGCCCGACCGTGGGCTTCAAGCTCCAGGAGAAGCTCGAATCGAACGGCGAGGAGATCCCTCTCACCGAGAACCTCCTGAAGAACAACGACTACGGCGCCATCTTCGGCGGCGGCGTGAACCTCGGCCGGAACTTCATGGTCGACGTCCGCTACAGCCTGGGCCTGCAGAAGGTCATCTCCACGATCGAGGGCGAGGTCCAGCCCGACTTCAAGAACGGGGTCTGGTCGGCGAGCATCGGCATCGCCTTCTAGGCCGGACCGGCCTCACAGCGACGACACGGGCGCTTCCGCCGCGCGGAAGCGCCCTTTTTTGTGTGCCGAGCATGTTCGACCGCTCGGAGGTGCAAGTCCTCTGCCCA
Organism: Candidatus Aminicenantota bacterium; assembly: GCA_011048485.1. Taxonomy (GTDB): domain Bacteria; phylum Acidobacteriota; class Aminicenantia; order Aminicenantales; family Saccharicenantaceae; genus RBG-16-66-30. The sequence continues at coordinate 1,514 of DSDX01000091.1, forward strand.
GCGGATGGAGCGAAGGGCAAGCGAAGCGCAAGGGCGCGCTCGTGAGAGCGTGTCTGAAAGAAGCGTGGAGCAAACGTGCGGGCCGATGAACAAAAACCCGATCTGAGGCGCGCCAGCTGGACGAGCGGGCAAAAGACCGTGAAGTCCCCATCCATCAAGAGCGAAGCGCGTAAATCGGGCGGTCGCGCACGGAAGGCGGTCGGGCTTACCTCGGGAGGTCTGTCGGGTGTCCTCGGAGAAGGACTGAGAGGGCCGCGAGGCTCTCTGACCGCCCGGCAGAAGTCAGCAGAGGCCATAGTACGCCTGTGGGCGGAAGGGCCGAACGGGAGGAAGGGGCAACGGGTGCGAGCCTCATGAGCGGACAGCGGCCGAAAACACAGTACGAGCTGCCTTTTCCGGAGGAGAGGCGGGGTGAAGCCCCGCCGCTCTCCGGAGGAGGGACCGAACCGCACTCGGCGGCGAGCACGGACGGAACCCCGGCCAAAGGGGCGACAATGGAGGAGGTGTGCGACCCGGAGAACTTAAGGAAGGCCTTGAAACGGGTCCGGGAGAACCGGGGAAGCCCTGGGGTCAACGGCATGTCCGTGGACGATCTCGCGGGTTACCTGGCTTGCCACTGGCCTGAAGTCCGAAGCTTACTGCTTGCGGGGAGCTACCGGCCCCAACCGGTCCTGCGTAAGGAGATCCCGAAGCCGGACGGGAAGGGGACGAGGGCGTTAGGTATCCCGACGGCGCTGGACCGGTTCATCCAGCAAAGCATCCTCCAGGTGCTCCAACCTCGATGGGACCCGACGTTCTCGGACCACAGCTATGGGTTTCGGCCCGGCCGCTCGGCGCATCAAGCCGTCAGCGAGGCCCAGAGGCACATCGCCGAAGGGTACGAGTTCGTGGTGGACATCGACCTGGAAAAGTTTTTCGACCGGGTCAACCACGACATGCTGATGGCCAGGGTGGCCGAGCGGGTCGGGGATAAGAGACTGCTGAAGCTCATCCGGAGGTTTCTCAACGCCGGGGTGATGGACAACGGGCTGGTGGGACCGACGGAGGAAGGGACGCCGCAAGGCGGCCCGCTCTCGCCGTTGTTGTCGAATCTCATGCTGGACGATCTGGATCGCGAGTTGGAGAGGCGGGGCCACCGGTTCGTTCGTTACGCGGACGACTGCAACATCTACGTTCGGAGCGAGCGGGCCGGCCGCCGGGTGATGGAGAATGTCGGGCGGTTCATTACGCGCAAGCTGAAGCTGAAGATCAACGCCGATAAGAGCGCGGTCGCCCGGCCTCGGGAGCGGAAGTTCCTGGGGTTCAGCTTCACGCCCGGCAAGCAACCGAAACGCCGCATCGCCCCGCAGGCGGTGGACCGGCTGAAGAAACGGGTCCGGCTCATAACCCGCCGCAACAGGGGGATTGGCTTGGACCGAGTCATTGCAGAACTTGGGCGATACCTGGTCGGCTGGCGAAACTACTTCGGCTTCTGCGAGACGCCGTCGGTACTCATCAATCTGGACTCGTGGATCAGACGCCGCCTGCGATGTCTTCTGTGGCGGCAATGGCGGAGATGCCGGACGCGGTACGAGGCGCTACGGGCGCGGGATGTGGGCCGCGAACTCGCGGCCAAACACGCCTCGTCGAGTCTCGGCCCCTGGCGTCTCAGCCGGACTTTAGCACTCAGTGTGGCCTTCCCGAACCGTTACTTTGACGCTCTGGGGCTGCCTCGCCTCGCGCCCGATCGGGCATAACCTTCCGAACCGCCGTATACGGACCCGTACGTACGGTGGTGTGACAGGGACAGTCCGTGAGGACCTACCTATGTCGATTCAGGGGGCAAAGCGGACTAGGTCAGCGGACGTACAGATAGATGTGGTGTTCTTCCCCGTTCTCGTCCTCGATCGTCTCGCTCGTGACCTCTCTCGCCTCCCAGCCGGGGATGGCGTAGTTGTGGCAGACGACCCGGCTCTTCGGCCGGAGCTGGGCCTCCAGGATGGGGCGCATCAGGGCGTTGGACTCGGGGAGGAGGTAGAGGCAGACGACCGTGGCCTCGGAGATGTCGGCCCTGGTGGCGTCCATGGCCAGGAACTCGACCAGGCGCCCGACGCCCGCGGCCTCCGCGTTCCTCTTCGACCGCTCGACCATGGCCTCGTCGATGTCGATCCCCACGCCTCGCGCGCCGTAGCGGCGGGCCGCCGTGATGACGATGCGACCGTCGCCGCAGCCGATGTCGTAAAGGACGTCCGCGTCGGTGACGGCGGCCAGCTCGAGCATGCGGTCCACGACCGGCTGCGGCGTCGGCACCCAGGGCGCGAGGTCGACGGCGTCGGCCCGGCCGTGGGAGCCGAGGAAGAGGTCGACGATATCGCCCTCGTCGTAGCGGAAGGAGTAGGGGCTGCCCGGATCCAGGCTGTAGAGCACGTCCTTCTCGCCGGTGTTGAACTCGATCTCGAGCGTGACGGCCGTCGGGAACCGGTCGATGGCGTCGGGCGCGATCTCCCGGGCCTCGGCGGCCTCGGGCCTTCCGGCCGGGTAGATCCTGTAGGCGACGGGACCGTCCGTGACGTTGCGCAGGGTCGTCTCCTTGAGCCCGACCGTTTCGGCCGAAGGGGCCGCGACGGGCGCGGGCTCCGGCCCCTTGCGCCCGCAGGCGGCGGCTAAGAGAAGAATGGCGGCGAAAACGATGGCGTCGGCGGGCGTCTTTTTCATCTGATCCCTTTCATGACCCGGCGGGCAGAGCCGGAAGCCGCCGCCCTGGAGCCGCCCGTCAGAGCCCATCCTTCAAGACCTTGATCGCCGCGTAGAGCCGGTCGATCTCCTCGCGGTCGGCGGGCGTGATCTTGGCGCCCAGGCGCTTCTTGCCGAGTTCCAGATATCCCAGGGCCTCGGCGTATCGGCCTTCGTTTTGAAGAGCCATGGCCAGGTTGACATAGGCGTCGACGAGGTAGGGATCGAGCTTGATGGCCTGCTCGTAATCCCGGACGGCCTGGCCCGCCAGCCCTGTCGTCAGACGGACCGATCCCCGTCCGATCCAAGCCTGCGCCTGCCGCGGCTCGAGAGCGATGGCTTTTTCGAAGCAACCGAGGGCCTTCTCGGCCAAGTCCGGCGTCCCCCCTTCGAGCAGCCGGACGAGATAGACCTGGCCGATATTACTCCAGCCGAGGGCGAAGCCGTCGTCGATCGCGACGGACTTCTCGAAGGCGTCAAGGGCCGGATCCCATCGACCCAGGGCGAAATAGGCCCCGCCGAGATTGAGCCAGACGGCGGGGCTTTCGGGGCTGAGAATCGTGGCTTTGCGGAGGACCGCGAGGCCTCGTTCGGTCTGGCCCGCGCCAAGAAAGGCTAAGCCGAGTCCTGACATCGCCTCCTGGAAATCGGCCGCCTTGATGGCCGATTTCCGGCCCTCCAAACCCTCGAGGAGGGCCTGGGCCTTCGCGAAATCGCCCTTTTTAATCCAGACCGAGGCTATCTTGGCTCGCACGACCGCGTTCATCGGCTCGATAGAGGCGGCCTTCTCATAGCCCTCCAAGGCCGCATCGAACTCGTTCAGCCGGCACGCGATGTCGCCGAGCAGGATATGGGCGGCGGTCAGCGTCTCGTTCTCGCCGGCGAGCCGGCTGCAGATCTCTCTGGCTTCCTCATGCCGTCCGCTGGCGCTGAGGTCCATGGCCAGGAAGACCTTGAACGATTCCCTCTCGGGGTATCTCTCCGAGGCCCCGCGGAGGACGTCCAGAGCGTCCGTCGTCCGGCCCCGCGCCTTGAGGATCTCATAGCGGGCCTGCTCGATATCGGGCATCTCCAGTCCTGGATGGCGGGCCCGAAGCCCGGCCAGGTAGCCGTCCGCTTCGTCATATCGCTTTTGGGCGACCAGCTCCTTGAGGCCGACGACGTCAACGTAGAGGTCGATGCCTCGCTTGGGATCGAGACCGTCGACGAGCCCGGTTGAGAAGTTCGAGATGTAGCCGAGGGCGGTCAATTTCTTGATGTCGATGGGCCCGCGCTGCCTCCGGCGCGGCTCCCGGGGCGACTCCGTCCGCAGGACAAACGCCTCCAGCTTTGCCGCGATCTCTTGGGCATCCTCCCGACGATCGGCGAAGAGATTCCGGGTCTCTCCCGGATCGGCGCTGATGTCGTACAGCTCCGGTTCCGGGATAGAGAGATACTTGTAGCGTCCGTCGATGAGCCCCGACAGAGGCGCCCAGCCGTATTCCTCTTGGCTGAAGAGGCTTTCGAAATAGATCTCCCGCAAGCCTTTCTCTCCGCCCTCCACGAGCGGCCAGAAGCTCCGGCCCTGGATGCCGGCGGGCGCGGGGACCTTTAGGAGCTCGAGCAGCCCGGGCAGGACGTCGGCCAGGCTGAGCCTGCTCTCCACGACCTTGGGCGACTTGAAGAGACGCGGGTTGTGCAGGATCAGAGGCACGCGCAGGCTTTCCTCGTAGCAAAAGATGCCGTGTCCCATCTCCTTGTGCTCCCCGAAGGCCTCGCCGTGATCCCCGACGATGACGATGAGTGTGTTCTCGTAGAGACCCCCGTCCCGGAGGGCCCGGACGATCGTCCCGACATGGGCGTCGACGTAGCCGACCTCGCCTTCGTAGAGGGACCAGGCCGATCTGTCGCCGGCCGGGCCGGACTCGTCGTGGGAGACGTAGGGCGAATGCGGATCGAAGAAGTGGACCCAGCTGAAGAACCTCCCTCCGGACCTCGACCGGAGCCAGCCGCAGAACTTGTCGGCGACCCGGTCGGCCGTGATCTCGGCCGCGTAATTGACGATCGAATGCTGGGCCTCGAAGTCGTCGTCATAGAGCTGGAATCCCTTGGCCAATCCGAA
>DSDX01000383.1 GCA_011048485.1 Candidatus Aminicenantota bacterium
ATTGCCTTCGCGTTCAATCCGGCCTCACGGACCTAAAAATTGGATCCTTCTCTCATCTCCGGGAGGCCGGGGAACAAAAGGCAAATCCAGAGCTGAGCCCAAGAGATAGACCGCTCCCCTCGGGGACGATCTTCGTCCCGATGTTCCGGCAGAACAAGCCCTCCCGGGCCGAGAGGGCCTTTATCGAAGCGTTCTTAAGGTCGGGATCAGAAGCGACGGCCGCCGCCGAACCCGCCTCTGCCGCCGCCGCCGGCCGGCCGGGGCTGGGCCTCATTGACCTTGATGTTCCGGCCCTTGAGGTCCTTGCCGTTGAGGCTTTCGATGGCCTTGATGGCCTCATCCTTGTTCGGCATCTCGACGAAGCCGAATCCGCGCGACTGGCCGCTCATCTTGTCGGTGATGATGGCCGCCTTCTCGACCGTTCCGAAGGCCTGGAAGGCCGTGCGGAGATCGTCCTCGGTCAAGTTGAACGAAAGGTTGCCGACGTAAATGTTCATCTCGTCTCCTTCGACGAAGGGCCCGACCGGAGGCAACCCGGACGGCCCTGTTTAAAAAATCGATCGCAATAAAGGAGAGGAGAACGCCGGCTGCTAGGCCTCAGGCCTCCGTGCCTTTATTCGACCCGCGCCCCCGTACCGGGGGAATTCAGGCCAATATGCTAGCACAAAACGCTCCCGCGCGCAAAGTCAAGTCCCTAGTCAACTTTCCGCAACCGGGGGAAAGAGACGAAACACGCGCGACGCGTAGATCCATCACCGCGCCCGGCTAGATGATACGCTTGGCCAGGATGGTGTAGGCCCGCCAGGTCAGCGTCCCGTCGGCCGCGATATCGGCCCGGACCGAGATCAGGGCCTTGTCGAGCTCCGGGACGAGCAGCGACGGCCATTGTCCCGCAGGGACGGGGAAGGCGTAGGTGACCGCGCCGCTGCCGCCGTCGACGACGATCGAGCCGACCTCTGTCGCGAGATCGCCGTCCGTATCGAGTTGGACCGTCAGGCTCAGGGGCGCGACGCCGTCCCAGGGATCGTATGTCGCCAACTCCATCTCGCCGCTCGCGTCCGTATAGCCGGCCGTGATCCGCGTCAACTCGTGCAGGCGGGCGGGGACGATCAGGAGATCCTCGACGACCCAGCGGGTGTTCTCGTCGTCCCAGCGGAGCGAGGCCGCCCCGGCCAGGCTGAAGCCGGCGTCCGAGGCCTTGCCGACCGTCTCGACGAAGTCCGTAACGGAGGCGGACCCCGAGCCATCGACCGCGTCGAAGGCCCAGGCGAAGGCGTGCCCGGCGACGGCGCTGTAGACCATGATGTCGGAAGCCGTGGAATCGCCGAAGACGAAGCTCTGCGGCCCCGCGGATGCCACGATCCCGTCGGCCGAGGCCTGGACGACGTCGACGAACGCGGCCACCCGGGGCGAGGCCCCGGGATCGGCGATCACGGTCTCGACCCGGAAGCCGGGGTCGATGACAGAGAGAAGGCCCGGTCCGGTCCCCATCTCCGTCCCCCTGTAGGTCCAGAGGGTGTCCGCGTCGACGACGATCGTCTGGGCGACGCCGGACCTGGCGACGACGATCCGGTCCGCCCCCACCTGGCGGACGAGCCCTCCGGGCGCGGCCAGCGACAGCGTCGCGGCGTCCGCGGCGTACCAGACCGACCAGGCGTAGGGAGGGCCGGCCGCGGCCAGGGACGAATCGGCGAGGACGGCGCCCGTGCCCGTGAGAGAGGCCAACGCCTCGAAGCTCCCCGCCGCGCCGGCGTCGGCGTCGTAGTAGGAGGTCGAGGCGTCGACGTCGAAGGTGATCTCCACGCCCCGGCCCGTCCTGACCGTGAAACCGGAGCTGTCGGGGTCGACGGACACGAGATCCCCGATCGTCGGGGCGACCTGGAGATCCTTGATCTCGGCCGGGAGGGCCTTGCGGCGGATCTGGAAGTTGAGGACGACCTTGTCGTCGACGCGGGCGATCGACAGCGGATGGCCCAGGTCGAAGTCGACCAACACGCTTTCGGTCTCGTTCTTGGACAGGGACACGGCGGGATCGAGTTCGGCCACGATCTCCCCCGTGCCGTCCGGGTTGGTGAAGATGATGTCGCCCGGGGGTACAGTCAGGCCATCGGCGTCGACGAGCGTCATAGCCGCCGGATCGGGGTCGATCGTGAACTTGATCCGGTTGTACGTTCCCGCCGGGATGGTCGCGTTGGCCAGGATCTCGCCGGCCCCGGCCAGCGACACGAGGTCGATCGTCCCGGCCCCGGGATCGCCCGGGTCCGCGGCCCAGATCTCTTCCCAGACGTCGTTGGAACTCTTGAAGACCTGGATGGACTCCAGGCGAATGCCGATCTCCCGCCATTCGTCCGAGGGGGCGTCCGTGACGAGCAGGCTGAAGACGCCCTCCCCCGCCCCGCCGATGACGCAGGACGAGACGAAGGGGAGGCCGGCCAGGATCAGGGCGAGCCCGGCCAGGGCGACGAGCAGTCTGCCGGTTCGTTCCATGGTCGGTCTCCTTTCGCCCGAAGCCGCGTCGAGGGCCCGCCCCGGCTGTGCCGCGACGGCGCTACTAACTTAGCACGAATCGCGTGCCCCGCGCCAATCCCTCAGGGGACAAGCTCGGGACGCTCCTCCACCGGGACAGCAAAACAATGGCACGAAGGCCCGAGATGTGCTTAAATAGGCCTCGTTTCCGAAGGGCAGGCCGATCGAGGGAGGTAGGCATGAAACGAGTCGTCGTCATCGGAGGCGGAGTCACCGGCGTCCTGTCGGCCTGGGAGCTCGTACGGGCCGGGCACGAAGTCACCTTGATCGAGGCCCGGGCCCTCGGCAACGGCGCCAGCTCGAGGTCGGCGGCCGGCATCCGGGCCCAGTTCGGAGTTCCGTCGACCGTGCGCGGCCTCGTCTATGCCGAGCGCTTCTTCGAGACGTGGACCGAGCGCTTTCCCCAGAGCCAGCCGTGCTTCAAGCAGAACGGCTACCTCTTCCTCAAGAGTTACCAGGACGACCTCGACGCCGTGCGCGAGCTCGTCCGGATGCAGCGCGAGACCGGCTTGGCCGAGGTCGAGTTCCTGGACAAAGCGGAGATCGACGAGCGCTGGCCCTACCTCGACACGACGGGCGTCGCCGCGGCCACCTGGTGTCTCCGCGACGGGTTCCTCCTCCCGCCCATCATCTACCAGGACGCGGCCGAGGCCGCCCGCGCCCTCGGCGCGACGGTCGTCCAGAACGACGCCGTCGTCGGGGCCGAGCGCTCGGGCCCGCGGGCGGCGGCCGTGACGCTGGCCTCGGGGCGGCGGGTCGAGGCCGACGTCTTCGTCAACGCCACGGGCTTCCTGGCCAACGCGACGTCCAAGCTCTTCGGCGGCCGGGAGCTGCCGATCACGGTCGAGCGCCGCTACCTCTATTTCCTGGCCGGGCTCAAGGCCGACAGCGATTGGGGCCTCGGCCTCGAGGATTTCGCCCGACTGCCGATGACCATCACTCCGGCCGGCGCCTACGGCCGGCCCGAGAACACCCAGCTCATGATGGGCTGGCTGCAGTTCCCCAAGCCGGCCGAGGCCACGCTCGACAACCAGGACGAGGTCGAGCCGGGTTTCGGCGTCGGGATGGGCGACTACGGGGCCGCCGTCCGCAAGGAGGTCACCCAGGTCCTGCCCGCGGCCCAGGACATGGGCCGGCTGACCGCGGTCACGACGGGCTTCTACGACACGACGCCGGACCACAACCCCCTCTTCGGGTACGACGGCCGGGTCGAAAACCTCGTCCACGCGGTTGGTATGAGCGGCCACGGCCTCATGCACTCCCCCTTCTCGGCCCTGATCGTGGCCGAGCTCGTCGCTCGCGGCGCGGACATCGCCTCGTTCGAGCTGCCGGACGGGATCGGCCCCGTCGACCTCGCGATCTACGGCCTCGACCGGGCCTTCGACCGGCACGAGGGCCTGGTCATCTGAGGGGCGCCGTGGCCATCCCGGGATTGACGATCATCGGCGAGTCGATCAACGACTCCGTGCCCTCGACGAAAAAGCTCTTCGACGCCGGCGACGTCCCCGGCCTGCTCGACCTCGCCCGCGGCCAGGACGAGCGGGGGGCCGCCTGGATCGACGTCAACGTCGGCTCCCGGCCGCCGGAGTTCATGGCCGACCTCGTCGGCCGCATCCAATCGGTCACGGCCAAGCCGCTGTCGATCGACACGCCCGATCCGGCCATCGCTGAGGCGGGGCTCCGGTCCTACGACCCCGAGCGAGCCGGAGGGCGGAAGCCCATCCTGAACTCGATCTCGCCGCTGCGGCTCGAGATGTTCGACCTCTGGGGCGTCCGGCCGTTCGTCCCCATCCTCATGGCCTCGGAGCGCTACGAGCCCGGCGCGGGCTGCCCCAACGCCAACCGGACGGCCGAGGAGACCCGCGGCGCGGCCCGGGCCCTCCTCGAGGAGGCCCGCCGGCGCGTCCCGGGATTCGCGAACGATCAGGCCATCGTCGACCCGGGCATCTCCCCGATCGGCACCGACTGCGAGGGCCAGCTCAAGCGGGTGCTCGAGTCGCTGGCCCTCATCCACGCCGACCCGTTCTTCGCCGGCGTCCACATGTCCGTGGGGCTCAGCAACTTCACCGTCATGCTGCCCTCCAAGACCAAGGCCGGCGAGCCGGTCAAGGGGCCGCTCGAGAGCGCCTTCCTGACCCTGGCCATGCCCCGCGGCCTGGACACGATCATCGGCTCGACCATCCGCAAGTACGAGATCCTCCCGGCCGGCCATCCCGCCCTGGCCTGCCTGGAGGACATCCTCGGCCTCGAGGGCTACGACACGCTCATGCGCCTGAAGGCGTTCTATGGATAAGATCTTCCACGTCGAGCTCCAGACCCCCAAGCGCTCGTCCGAGGACATCGAGAAGGACCTCCGCGTCTTCGAGGACAAGTACCACAAGGTCGTCGAGGCCGGCTGGATCGTCTGCGTCACCGACAATCCCATGGGTCTCCTGAGCTACGGGGCCATGGAGACGATCGATCTGCTGGACCTGCCCGTCCGCCCCGGGCAGCTCATGGTCCACCTCAACACCTTCCATTCGAAGCGGAAGCTCGACGAGATCCTCGAGGCCTTCGCGTCCGCGGGCGGCCGTCAGCTCCTCGTCGTTTCCGGCGACGGCAGCCAGCGGCTGCACCGCCTCGAGCCGGCCGAGGTCGGGATCGACTGCGCGACCGTGACCTCGGTGGAGCTGCTCCGCTACATCGACCGGGAATACCCCGGCCGGTTCACCTGCGGCGTGGCCTTCAATCCCTACGAGCCGCTGGACGCCGAGCTCGCGAAGATGAGGCGGAAAGCCGACGCCGGGGCCTCGTTCGTCATCACCCAGCCCATCATCGGCCGCGACGAGAGGCTGGCCGGCCTCGAGCCATTCGGCCTGCCTGTCATCCTGGACGCTTGGATGTCCAAGAAGCTCCATCTGCTCTCCGAATGCGTCGGCCACGAGATCCCCGAGGGGACGCCCTACGACCCGATGGGGAACCTGAGGGAACTGCGGCGCAACTATCCCGGCTACGGCCTGTATCTGGCCATCCTGGGGTTCAAGACGCAGTACCCCCTGCTCAACGAGATCTGGGCGTAGGCGGCCGGGGCGGAGCGGCCGGGCTCAGGAGGTCTGGTGCGAGAGAAGTCCGGACCGCAGGAAGACGCTCGGCTCGTGGACGGCCAAGCCCGCGTCGGCGTCCCGGCCGTCGGGGGCCTCGTGATAGCAGGCCTGATAGGCGGCCAGGGCCAGCTTGGCCCGGCCCTGGATGTCGCACTTGGCGTGGATCCTCTTGACGTGCGTCCGGACCGTAAGGGGGGAGATGAAGAGGCTCTCGGCGATCTCCTGGTTGGTGAGCCCGAGCCCCAGCAGCCGGAAGACCCGGAATTCGGACTGGGTCAGCGTGTGGATCTGGGCCAGGACCGCCTCCCTCCGGTAGACCTGCTCGGCCCGGAGCTTCTTCAGCTCCTCGATGTCGCTGCTGTCCCAATGATGCTGCCACACGAAGTCGTTGACCTTGTTCCGGACGATGGCCGAGATGAACGACCGCGGCGGCACCCAGCCCTCGCCGAACTTGCGCAAGGTCATGAAGACGGCGAAATGGACCTCGGCGATGATGTCGTCGACATGAGGCACTTTGCCCAGGGCCCGCTGGACCTCGTTCCTGATCACGGCCCCGTACTCCTTGATGATCCTCTCCATCAGGGAGTTGTGTTTCCTCAGGACATCGCTCATGCCGCTCCTCCAAGCGCTCTGGGATCCGGCGAGGCCCTCTGCCGGCCCTCCGGGTCCGAGGGCCTCAAGGGTCAAAGTATCAGTTAAAGA
>DSDX01000305.1 GCA_011048485.1 Candidatus Aminicenantota bacterium
CGTCAGGGCCGGGGACTCGTCGATGAAGATGCGGGCCTGGGACAGGGCCTCGCCGGCCAGCTTGAGCTTCTCGAAGTCGCGGTCGCTGAGGTAGCCGGTCCGAGTCTTCTTGATGTCGATCTGCGATTCGGCGCAGAGCAGGCGGATGACGATCTGGGCCTCGGCCATCTCCATGGAGAAGAAGCCCACGGCCTTGTCCGTCTTGAGCCCGACATGTTGGGAGATGTTCAGGGCCAGGGCCGTCTTGCCCATGGACGGGCGGGCGGCCAGGATGACCAGCTCGGAGGGCTGGAACCCGGCCGTCATGCCGTCGAGGAAGCGGAAGCCCGAGGGGATGCCGGTGACCGCCTCCTTGCGGGCCGCCGTTTCCCGGATCAATTCCAGGGTCGGCCCGGTCAGCTGGTGCATGGGACGGAAGCCCGGCTTGATGCGCTGCTCCGCGATCTCGACGATGGCCGCCTGGGCCGCGTTGAGCAGTTCGTCGGCGTCCTCCCTCTGGTCGTAGCTCTCCTGGATGATCCGCGTCGAGGACAGGATCAGGCGCCGGAGCAGGGCCTTCTCCTTGATGATCTGGGCGTAGTACTCGACGTTGAGGTTGCGGGGGACGCCGTCGAGGAGCGAGGCGAGGTACGAGGCCCCGCCGATCTCCTCGAGGATCCCGGCCCTCTGGGCGTCCTCGGTCAGGGTCAGCAGATCGACGGCCAGGCCCTTGTCGACCAGCCCGACGATGCGCTCCAGGATCTTCCTGTGGGCCTCCTTGTAGAGGTCCTCCGGGGAGATCGTGGACAGGACGACGTTGAGGTTCTGGGTCTGGACGAGGATGCCTCCGAGGATGGTCCTTTCCGCCTCGAGGCTATGCGGCGGCGTCTTCTTCAGGAACATCGTGTCGAGTTCCATGGCCACCTCGGTCCGGCCGCGCCCCGGCCGGTCGCGTTCAGGACTGGTCCGACGCCGGCTCCCCGCCGGGCTCCCCGGCCTGGCCGGGGCCCTCGCCCTCCTCCTCGTCCTCGCGGACGACGACGACATTCACCTCGGCCCGGTCATCGGCGCTGATCTTGACCGGGACGGCGAAATGACCGAGCCTTTTGATCGGCTCGTCGAGCTGGATCTTCTTCTTGTCGATGTCGTAGCCCAGGGCGTCGAGCGCCTCCTTGATGTCGGCGGTCGAGACGGAGCCGAAGATGACGTCCCTCTCGCCGGCCCGCCGGGCGAACGTCAGGGAAACCTGGTTTAGCTTTTCGACGAGCGACTGGAAGGACTTGCGCTCGATCTCCAGCTTCTTTTTCAGGGCCGCGCGCTCGATCTCGATCGACTTGAGGTTCGTCGGCGTCACCTCCAGGGCCATCTTCCTCGGGATGAGGTAGTTCCGGCCGAACCCGGGGGCGACGTTGACGACGTCCCCGCGCCGGCCGAGCTTCTCCACGTCCTGTCTCAGAATGACCTTCATGTCAGTCCTCGACGTAGGGCAGGAGGGCCATGAGCCGGGCCCTCTTGACGGCCAGGGACAGCTTCCGCTGATGGAAGGCGCACGTCCCGGTGATCCGGCGCGGGGTGATCTTGCCCCGGTCGGGGATGTATTTCCTCAGGATCTCGACGGCCTTGTAGTCGATGCCCCGGACGTTCCTCTGGCAGAACCGGCAGAACTTCCTCTTGGGCGCGTAGTACCTTCGATAGCCGCCCCGTTCGCTGCGCTCGGGCCTGTCGTCTCGCGGCATCTTATTTCTCCTCTTTCGCTTCGGCCGGAGCGGGGGCGTTCGCATCGGCCCCCTTCTTCTTCTTCTTGCGCCCGGCTAGATCGCGCGCGTCCTTGAGGACGGTCATGAAACGCATGACGGCGTCGCTCTGTTTGAACCGGCGCTCCAGCTCCGCGGACACGTCGCCGCCGCCTTCGTACGTGAAGAACACGTAGAAGCCTTCCTGGAACCTCTTGATCGGGTAGGCCAGCCTGCGCTTGCCCCAGACGTCCTGCTTGACCATGTGGCCCTTTTTGTTGGCCACGATCTCGGCCATCTGCTGGATGAATTGTGTCGTCTCTTCTTCGGATAGGGCGGGGGAGAGAACGAACCCCGTTTCGTACTGCCTCAATGGAACCTCCTTATGGCTTGGGCAGCTCCTTCCTCTCGGGAAGGAACAAGGAGTTAAAGGCCTATTCTAGACGAATCGGCGGAAAATTCAAGGCCCTTCTTCCCCTTCCCGGAACCCTGCTCTCCGGCTTCGCTCGGGATGTCGTCCCTTGCCCCCGCACCCCGGAAACCTTCTTATATGGTTTCCCCCGCCTGCGGCGGGTCCCCCTTCCAGCACGGGGGCCTTGGGCCGGCATCCCTCGCCGCCTCGAGAGCGGGTTCGGAAAAGCGCGAAAAGTCGCTTCTAAAGGCCCGGCGCGACGCGCTTGTTGAAGCGGGTCATGGCCCGCTCGATCTCGCCGTCCAGCACCATCTCGAGGGCCTCGGCGGCTTGGTCCAGCCCCCGCCCGAGGTCGGCCCGCTCGTTCCGCTTGAACGGCTCGAGGACGAAGTCGGCCGCGTCCCGGGACGCCGGGCAGGGGCCGATGCCGATCCGGACGCGCGGGAAGGCCTCGGACCCGACCTCGGCGGCGACGGAGATCATGCCCTTGTGCGTGCCGGGACCGCCGGCCTTGCGGACCCGGATCTCGCCGAGGGGGATGTCGAGATCGTCGGTGACGACGACCAGCCGGTCCGGACCCACGCCTTTCCCGGCCAGGACCGCCCGCACGGCCGTCCCGCTCCTGTTCATGTAGGTCTTGGGCAGGACCAGGAAGATGTCCTCGCCGCCCCTGCGCGCAAGCGCCGTGCGGGACTTGAACAGCCGGCCGCGGGGCTCGACGCCCCAAGCCCGGGCCAGGCGCTCTACCAGCATGACGCCCGCGTTGTGGCGCGTGTCCGCGTACTCGTCACCCGGGTTGCCAAGCCCGACGACCACCCACAAGCGCTATTTCTCCGTTTCTTCCGGCTCGGCCCGCTCCTTCTTGATGACCTCGGGCTCCTCGGCCCCCTCGGCCGCGACTTCCTCTTCCGGCTTCTCGCCCGGGAACTCCTCTTCCTTATGGGGGACCGAGATGAGGACGAGGACGGTGTCGGGCTCCGTGAGGACTTTGATCCCGGCCGGGACGGCCATGGCCCCGACCTTGAATGACTGCTGCGTGTGCAGCCCGGAGATGTCGATCGACAGGCTCTCGGGGATATCCCGCGGGAGACACTCGATCTCCACCTCGCGGGTGGCGAAATCGATGAAGCCCCCCTCGGTTTTGACCCCGACGGGCTCGCCGCGATGAACGACGGGCACGGTGACCCGGATCGGCTTGTCCATGGAGATGCTGACGAGATCGACGTGAACGAGCTCGTCGGAGGCGGGGTCGACCTGCATGTCCTTGATCATGACGTCGTACTCGTCGGCGCCGACGGCGACCTTGAAGATCGTGTTCTCCCCCGTCTCGAGCCGCATGATCCTCACGACGTCGTTCTTGTCCAGGACGAGCGGCATCGAGGCCATCGAGCCGCCGTAGAGGACGGCCGGGACCAGCCCCCGGGCCCGAAGTCGGCGCGAAGCGTTCGAGCCCAGGTCTTGGCGCTTTTCTGTCTTGACGACGATGTTCATGGCGTTCTCCTTAGGTGAACAGGGAGCTGACGGAGCTTCCCTCGTTGATCCTCCGGATCGCCTCGCCGAAGAGCTCGGCGACCGAGAGGACGGCGAACCGGCCGGAGCCTGCGGCTTTCTCCGTCAGCGGTATCGTATTGGTCACGAAGATCCGTTCGAGCTTGGACGGCACGATCCGGTCGAGGGCCGGCCCCGACAGCACGGGGTGGGTGCAGGCGCCGAAGATCCTCTTGGCCCCCTCCTTGGCCAGGGCCTCGACGCTGAGGGTCAGCGTGCCGGCCGTATCGACCATGTCGTCGAAGATGACGACGTTCTGGCCGGTCACCTCGCCGATGACGTGCAGGACCTTGGCCACGTTCGGGGCCGGCCGTCTCTTGTCGATGATGGCCAGCTTGGCGTTCAGGCGCTGGGCGAACACACGGGCCCGGCCCACGCCGCCGGCATCGGGCGAGACGATCGTCAGATCGTCGAGCTTGAGCGACTTGATGTGGCCGGCCAGGACCGGGGCGGCCATGAGGTTGTCCACGGGGATGCCGAAGAAGCCCTGGATCTGGGGCGAGTGGAGGTCCATGGTCAGGATCCGGTTGGACCCGGCGGTCTCGAGCAGGTCCGAGACGAGCCGGGCCGAGATCGGGACCCGGGGCCGGTCCTTCCAATCCTGGCGGGCGTAGGGGAAGTAGGGGATGACGGCGGTGATGCGGCCCGCGGACGCCCTTTTGAAGGCGTCGATCATGATGAACAGCTCCATGAGGTGGCTGTTCGCGTCGGACGATCCCGACTGGATGATAAAGATGTCCTCGCCGCGGACGTTCTCGTCGATATAGAAGTGGATCTCGCCGTCGCTGAAGCGGTCGAGAACGCAGCGCCCGAGGTCGATCTTGAGAAAATCGACGATCTCCTGGGCCAAGGCCGTGTTCGATGATCCCGTGAATATCTTCATCGTCCTTTCCTCGCCATATATCGTCCGAACTGGGGCGGGAGGATTCGAACCTCCGATGACGGAGCCAAAGTCCGTTGCCTTACCGCTTGGCTACGCCCCAGCGCCGAGCCGGGCCCAATAGCTCGCCCGCGGCAGGGTAGCCGCGAGACGGGCGTTCCATGTGCCGGGGAGTCTCCTCCGCGCCTCATCCGCGCTCGCCGTGTCCGGGAACAGGCCGTAGACGGCCGAGCCCGAACCGCTGACCTGGGACAGGAGGGCCCCCTCTTCCCGGAAGGATCGTGTCCAACTCGCGAGCTCGGGATGGGCCCTGAAAATGACGCGCTCCAGGTCGTTCTCCAGGAGTCCGAAGTCTCCGGTCTCCAGAAAGCGCATAATTTTACTTTCTTTCATGGGGGAAGTCAAGGAGGCGTCCAGGCCCGCGTAGATGGTCGGCGTGGCGATCGGATAGGGCGGGAAGGCGAGCAGGCAGGCCAGGGACGAGAGGTCGGGCAGAGGGGTCAGCCTGTCGCCTATGCCTTCCCCGAGGCAGAGACCGCCCTCGAGAAAAAAGGGTACATCGGCCCCGAGGCGGCGGGCGAGAGGAGCCAAGTCTTTCCTCCCCAAGCCCAGGCCCCACTGTTCGCTGAGGGCCCGGAGCGTCACCGCCGCGTCCGAGCTCCCCCCGCCGAGACCTCGGCCGGCGGGGATGGCTTTCCGGACGGCGATCCGTGCGCCCCTGTCCGAGCCCGTCCTCTCGCGAAGCAGGACGGCGGCGCGATGGACGAGATTCGTCCGGTCCCACGGGATGGCCGGATCGTCGCCCGAAAGGTCGAGCGCTCCGTCGGGGGCGGCCTCGAAGGCGAGCTCGTCGGCGAGGGAGACCGTCTGGAACAGCGTCCGGATGTCATGATAGCCGTCCGGCCTTCCGCCGACGACCTCGAGGCCAAGATTGATCTTGGCGAAAGCCCTGACGATCATCGGTCCAGCAGCTCCAGAAGCTCGTCCCAGGTCTTCAAACCATAGGCCCGGAGGAAGGAGACGTCGAAGATCCCGGTCCGGGGCGGAGGATTGAAGCCGAGCTTGAGCACTTTCACCCGTCCCGAGGCCCCCGGCCCTTCGACGCCGATCTCCCTCGGGACGCCGGCGCCGGGGAAGTGACGGCGGACCGTGAAAGCGAAGTCGCCATGGACGCCGCGGACCGTCCGTCCCCGCTCGTCGGCCTCGACCTGCCAGCCGCCCTCCTCGCCATCGCTCCCGGGGCCCCAGGTCCCCGAAAGAAGACGGATCGCCTCGTCCGGGAGGAGCGCGAGGCCGAGGACCCTCTCCATGACCGCGGCGGCTTCATCCTCGGCGTAGACTTTGCGCCGGGGCAGGACGAACCAGGCCCGGCCGTCCCGGCAAAGGATCAAGAAGGACGTCCGGCCGATCGGATCGACCGCTTCGATCCGGCCCAGGTCCGGGCGCCGGAACACGAACCCGAACTTGCCCTTGATCGAGGCCTCGGCTCCCGCGATGGCGGCCGAGCCGAAGCCCTCGACGGCCTCGACGCCTCCCGCCGGGGGGATCAGAACGGGCGGTTTGCGGACACAGGCCGCGAGCCAGGTCCCGACGAGGAGGGTTCCGGCGAGCAGCAGCCGGCCAGGGGCGGCCGGTCTAATGGAACCCATAGTCTTCGGTCTTGGGGGGCGGCTTCTCGACCTTGCGCTTCCTCTTCCGGAAGAGGGGATAGAAGGGCGACTTGATGCGCCGGCCGAAGCAGGACAGGTTCGGGCTGAAG
>DSDX01000374.1 GCA_011048485.1 Candidatus Aminicenantota bacterium
ACTCGACCACGCCGAGGGGGATCCCGGCGAGGGCGGTGGCCAGGAGTCCTACGAGAATGGCCCCGGGGAAGCGTATGACCAGGAGCACGGCGGTCAGGGCCAGGCCGAAGAGGACGAGCAGGACGGGCGGGCTCGTGAGATCGCCCAGCCCGACGAGGACGCCCGGGCTGTCGACCACGATCCCGCCGTATTCGAGTCCGACGAGGGCGATCAGAAGGCCGATCCCGACGGCGATCCCGTACTTGAGCGCGTCCGGCACCGCGGCCACGACCTTGCCCCAGACGCCGGCGAAGGCCAAGGCGACAAAGATGAGGCCCGAGAGGAAATTGGCCCCCAGGGCGACCTGCCAAGTGTAGCCCATCGTGCCGCACACGACGACGGCGAAGAAAACGTTGTGCCCCATGGCCGGGGCCTGGGCGATGGGGTATCGGGCCAGCAAGCCGGTGAGGAGCGTCGCCAGGGCGCCGGCCAGGCAGGTGGCGACCATGACCGCGCCCTTGTCCATGCCCGTTTGGCCGAGCACGGCCGGCTGGACGAAGATGATGTAGGACATGGTCATGAAGGTCGTCGCCCCGCCGAGGACCTCGCGGCGCGCGGTGGTCCCGTTCTCGCTGAGGCGGAACGCCCGTTCGAGGAAATCCTTCATGCCTCTCCCCTGCCTCGACGCGTCCGGCGGCCTCCCGGCGTCAGAACCGGACCAGGGTCTCGACCGCGATCCCCGGATGGGCCTCGCGGATCGCTTCGACCCCCTTCAGGAACCCGAGTTCGACGACGGCCCCGAAGCCGACGACCTCGCCCCCGAGCTGCTTGACCAAGCTGATGGCGCTTATCGAGGACGAACCGGTCGCGATGAGGTCGTCGACGATGAGGACGCGCTGGCCGGGCGCCACGCCGTCCTCGTGCATCTCGAAGTGCTCGACGGCGTATTCGTTCGGGGCCTCGATCGAAGCGCACTTGCGGGGCAGCTTGCCCATTTTCCGGATGACGGTCAGCCCCATCCGCAGGTCTCGGGCCAGCGCCGCGGCGAAGAGGAAGCCCCGGGACTCGATCCCGGCGACGATCTCCGGCTTCTTCAGGGCCGCCCAGGCGGCCAGCCGGTCGATGGCGAAGTTGAAGGCCTCCGCGCTCTGGACGAGCGGGCTGATGTCCTTGAAGACGATGCCCGGCTTGGGGAAGTCGGGGACGTCGAGGATATGGGACTTGAGATCGACGGTCATGATGGGCCTACTTTATAAAGTTTCGCGCCGTCAAGTCAATCCGCCCCGGACCGAAGGGAAATGTCCCCTTTCGGCGAAGGGACTGACCCTCTTTGAAGTCCGCTACTCTCTCGTTATATCGGCCAGAACGCTCTTGAGCTTCGACGCGACGGCGGGCGCGGCGGGTGCGTGCCCATCGAAGATCTCCTTCGGCGTGACTTCCCGGCCGTAGAAATTGCGGTTCGCCTTGCGGTCGCTCCGGATGGAGGATCCCTGGAGGGTCAGGCCCACGAACAGGCCGCGGCTCCGGGAATAGGACAGGATCTCGGCCTTCAGCTCCGCGTCCGTGCTGGCCTCGGCGGTCCGGCCCACGGGACCGGCGGCGATCCCCGCGTCCGCGCCCAGCGTGAACTTGCCCTCGTTGAAGTTCTCGATGCTCCGCGGGGTCCGGAAAACGAGGATGACGTCGGCCGATTGGACGCCGGCCTGCCAGCCGATGCTGCCGCCGGTGATCTCAATAAAGGCCGGGTCGCTCCAGGAGCCGGTCCCGGCGCGGACGAGCAGGACCCCCTTGCCGTGGCGGCCCCCGATGACCAGGCCTGCCCGGATGACGTCGGGGATGATGGCGATCCCGGCCGCCTCCTCGATGAGGTTCGCGGGGACGCTCTTGTCCGATTCCTTCATCATCTCCTCGAGGACGCGGATGGCGTCCTCGATCTTGCCGATCTGGTTCGAAGCGTTCTCGCCAGCCTGGGACTCGGGGCCGGCGCCCGAGGGGCCGGCTAGGGCCAGAGCGACCATCAGGGCGATGGCCAGCGGCAGGGCCAAACGCTTTGAGAAGGTCATGTCGTCCTCCTATGCGGTTTTTATCTCCCGAAGGCTTTTCTCAACTCGGAGGCGGCGGCCCTCGCGTCGGGGGCGCCGAGGATGGCCGAAACGACGGCGACGCCGTCGGCCCCGGCGGAAGCCATTTCCGCGGCGCTTGCGACCGAGATCCCGCCTATGGCCACGACGGGAAGGCGGACCGCCCGCCTGACGCGTCCCACCCCGGCGGGGCCGAGAACGGGCAGCGGGGTTTCCTTGGTCGCCGTGGAATAGGCGGGGCCGGCCCCGACGTAGTCCGCACCCTCCTCCTCGGCCCGGCGGGCCTCCTCGGGCGTGTTGACGGAGACGCCGATGATGGCCCCGGGACCGAGCAGGCGGCGGGCCAGAGGAACCGGGATGTCCTCCTGGCCGAGATGGACGCCCGCGGCGCCGCAGGCGAGCGCGATGTCGACACGGTCGTTGACGAGGAGGGGGATGCCCTTAGTGGCCAGCCGCGCCGCGACCGCGAGCCCGAGCCGGACGAAGGCGCCGCCGGCGAGGCTCTTGGCCCGCAACTGGACCAGGGTCACGCCGCCCTCGACGGCCGCCTCGATGAGGCCGGCCAGGCCGCGGCCGGCGGCGTAGTCGGCATCCGCGACGAGATAAAGGGAATAGTCCATCATCCCCAGTATAGCAAAAAGACAGGGCTAAGAGACGGTGACGCGGCGCACGTCGTCCCCGGCCGCCTCGATCGTCACGCGGATCCCGTCGACCGGGAAGGACAGCTTCTCGGCCCACTCGACGACGACGACGCCCCGGCCGATCATGTCCTCCCAGCCGAGATCGGCGATCTCGTCGTCCCGCTCGAGCCGGTAGAGGTCGACGTGGAAGACCCGGTGCCGCCCCTCGTAAATGTTGACCAGGGTGAACGACGGGCTCGAGACGCGGCCGGGATCGGCGACGCCGACCCCCGCGGCGATGCCCTTGGCGAAGACGGTCTTGCCCGCCCCGAGCTCGCCGGTTAGGAGGACAACCTCGGTTCCCTCGAAGCTGGCCGCCATCGTCCGGGCGAGCTCGAAGGTCTCCTCCTCCGAGCGGGTTGTCGCGGCCCCGGCGCGGCTCATGCCTTGGCCAGCTCCTTCAGGATCGCCGGCAGGTATCGGATGATGTCGCCCGCGACGAGCGCCCTTTGGCCCAGCCTGTCGGCGGCCACGTCCCCAGCCAGTCCGTGGGCGTAGACGGCGGCCAGGACGGCCCCCGGCAGGTCGCGCGTCTGGGCCATTTCGGCGGCGATCATGCCGCCCAGGACGTCGCCCGTGCCTCCCGTCGCCAGGCCGGGATTTCCCGTCGGATTGACGAAGACGCGGCCGTCCGCGAGGGCGATGATGGTCCGGTGGCCTTTGAGGACGACGGTGACGCCGTGCCCGGCGGCGAACTCGGGCGCGAGCTCCAGGCGATGGCGCAGGACCTCCTCGTTCGTCCGCCCGACCAGCCGGGCGAACTCCCCGGGATGCGGAGTCAGGACGGTCGGACCGCCAATGCGCCTCAGGACCCCCGGCCGCGAGGCGACGATGTTGAGCCCGTCGGCGTCGATGACGCAGGGGGATTTGATCTTGGGCAGAAGACCCATAACGAATTCGGCCGTCGACGCATGCGTCGAGAGGCCCGGCCCGACGAGCACGGCGTTCTTGCCCTTGAGCAGGGCGGCCGCCCGCGGCAGCGCGGCCGCGGCGATCGTCCGCTCGGGCGTCTCGGCCAACGGCTCGGTCATGAGCTCGGCCATGGACCGGGCGATGGACGGCAAGACTCCGGCCGCCGTCGCCACCGTGACCAGGCCCGCGCCCATGCGCAGCGCCGCCTTCCCCGCCAGTCCGGATGCCCCCGATTTGCCGAACGATCCGGCGAAGATGAGGACATGGCCGTAGGTGCCCTTATGGGTGTCCTTCCTCCGCCCGGCGAAATACGGAAGCAGATCGTCCTCTTCGACCATCTCGAGCTTCAGGCCGGGCTGGTCGAAAAGAGCCGGCGGCATGCCGATCGGGGCGACGACGAGCTCTCCGACCCGGTCCTCGGCGGGCGGGAAGATATGGGCGACCTTGGGCGCGGCCAGCGTGACCGTCAGGTCCGCGGCGACGCTGGGCCCGATGATCTCGAACGTATCGGCCGAAAGGCCGGACGGGATATCGACGGCGACCTTGAATCCCGTCGATCTGTTGATGGCCTCGACGACCGAGCCGTACAAGCCGGTGAGCGGCTTGTCGAGGCCGGTGCCGAAGAGGGCGTCGACGACGATCGTGGCCCGGGCGAGCTTGGGCCGGGCCTTCGTCCAGGCCCCGGCGTCGCGGACCTCGGTCACGGGGAGGCCCATCTTGAGCGCGATGGAGAGATTGACCGCCGCGTCTCCCCTGACCTCGGCCGCGGCGGCCAAGAGCAGGACCTCGGGCCGGGCCCCGGCATTGGCCAGGTGCCGGGCGGCGACGAAGCCGTCGCCCCCGTTGTTGCCCTTGCCGGCCACGACGACGATCCTTTCGGCGGCGATCCCGGGGAATCTGGTCATGATCGCCCCGGCGATCCCCCGCCCGGCGTTCTCCATGAGCACGATCCCGGGGATGCCGAGCCCCTCGATCGCCGTTCGGTCGATGTCCCTCATTTCGGCGGCGGTCAGGATCTTCATGGGCGTCCCTCCGACGGGTATTCTAGCACAAGGCCGGTCCATTGACTTTGCGTCTGGCCCTGTGTTAGGTAATACGACAAAGAACCGAGGGAACCGAGTGAACGAAAAGGCCAAGATCCCCTCCTTGCTTCGCAGGACCCCCTGGCAGCTGGTCGCCGTCCTCGGGCTTCTCGCCGCCGGCCTGGCCGTCGCCTTCCTGGCCCCGAGCCGTTTCAGGCCTTTCATGGCCGTGGCCTTCATCGTCCTCTGCGGCGCCCTGCTCGTCCTGCTCTGGCGGCTGGCCGTCTCCACCTACGAGGGCTTCCAGCGGACCAAATGGGACCAGGCCAACAAAGCCATGAGCGACTATATGCAGGTCCTGATCGACATCATGCCCAACCCGGCCTTCTTCAAGGACGTGGAGGGCCGCTACCTCGGCACCAACGCGGCCTTCGAGCGCCTGCTCGGACGCTCCAAGAGCGAGATGATAGGCAAGACGATCACCGATGTCGCCCCGCCCGAGATCGTTGAGCTGCAGCAGCAGCACGATCAAGCCCTGCTGGCCGAGCCCGGACACCACGTCTACGAGGCCCCGCTCAAGGCCTGGGACGGCGAACACCAGGTCATCTTCATCAAGACGACCTACACCCGGCCCGACGGCACGATCGGGGGGATCGTCGGTATTCTCAAGGATATCACCCAGAGGCTGCGGACGGAGGAGGAGCTCGATCAGATCCGGCGGTTCAGCGACAGCACCGTCCAGACCATGACCGAGGGCCTCGTCCTGACGGACGCCGAGGGCAAGTTCACCTTCGTCAACCCGGCCGCGGCCCGCATGCTGGGCTACGCGCCGAGCGAGATGATCGATCGTCCGGTCCTGTCCTTCGTGCCCAAGGACCAGCACGGCCTCGTCCGCCGGGCCGACGAAAAGCGGGCCAAGGGCATCTCGGATCGCTACGAGCTCGCTTTCACCCACCGCGACGGCGAGCGCCGGACCTTCATCGTGAGCGGGGGCCCGCGCGTCCAGGGGGCCCAGCTCGGCGGGACGATGGCTGTCCTGACCGACATCACGGAACGCAAGAAGATGGAGGAGGAGATCCGGGCCCTGTCCCTGCATGACGAGCTGACCGGTCTCTTTAACCGGCGCGGCTTCATGACCCTGGGCGGCCAGATCCTCAAGACCGCCGGCCGCCTGAAGAAATCGGTCGCCTTGATCTATCTCGATGTCGACAACCTCAAGAGGATCAACGACACCGGGGGGCATAAAATGGGCGACCGGGCCTTGGTCGAGATCGCCTTCATCCTGAAGAAGTGCTTCCGGGAATCCGACATCATCGGACGGCTCGGCGGCGACGAATTCGCCGTCCTGGCCATGGAGACGACGCGGATGAACGTCGGATCGCTCACGGACAGGCTCCAGGGCAAGCTCGCGGCCTTCAACGAGCGGTCGTCGGCCGAGGCCGGATTCAGCCTCTCGGTGAGCGCCGGCGCCTCGACACGCGAGCCGGACGGCCAGGAGGCGATCGAAGAGCTCTTGAGCCGGGCCGACCTCCGCATGTACGAGCAGAAGAGAGTTCGGAAGGGCCTGGAGCCCGGCAAGCCGCCCGGGCCTTCGAAATAGCCCGCGCCCGCC
>DSDX01000375.1 GCA_011048485.1 Candidatus Aminicenantota bacterium
GAGAGGATATGAGAGGCTCCACGGACTCCTGATCCGGGAGTATGAGAAGAGGACGGTCCGCAGCCGCGCGGTTTTCCGGAGGGCCAAGAAAGTCCTCGTCGCCGGAGGCAGCCATACGATCCGGCTCTGGCGGCCCTATCCCTTCCTGGCCGCCTCGGCCGAAGGGCCCTTCGTCCGTGACCTCGACGGCAACACCTATGTCGATTACTGGCAGGGCCACTACGCCAACGTTCTTGGACACAATCCCCGGATCATTCGCCGCGGGATCGCCGGCTGTCTCGAACGAGGGGCCCTGCACACCGGTTTCGAGGCCGGCCATCAGATCGAGCTCGCCGAGACCCTTGTCCGGGGACTCGGGGGCAGGGACGCCAAGGTCCGCTTCACGACCTCCGGCACCCTGGCCACGATGTACGCCGTCCTGATGGCCCAGGGCCTGACAGGACGGGATCACGTCCTCAAGGTCGGCGGGGGCTGGCACGGCGCATCCCCCTATCTCCTGAAAGGGGTCAAGTTCCACCCCGGCGAGGGCTTCGAGGGGCGCGAATCGGCCGGGCTGCTCGACGAGATCGTCCGCCGGACGCTGATCACCCGGTTCAACGATATCGGCGACCTCGAGAGGGTCATGGCCGAGCACGGCGACCGGATCGCCTGCTTCATCGTCGAGCCCTTCCTGGGCGTGGGCGGCTTCCTGGCGGCCTCGAAGGAGTACCTCGAGGCGGCCCGCCGCCTGACCGCCGAGCGCGGCATCCTTCTCGTCCTCGACGAGATCATCTCGGGCTTCCGTTTCAGGCCCGGCGGGGTCCAGACGCTCTACGGGATCCGGCCCGATTTGACGACCATGGGCAAGGTCATCGGCGGCGGGCACGCCGTCTCGGCTGTCATCGGTCCGCGCGAGATCATGGAGGAGTGCGAGCGCGATCGCTTAGGGGGCCCGAGGGTCCAGTTCGAGGGGGGCACATTCTCGGCCCACGCGGAATACGTCAAGGCCGGGCTCGTCATGCTCGGCCATCTGGCCGGGCGGGCCGCCGCGATCTACCCCAAGCTGGGCCGCTCGGGCGAGAAGCTCCGCCGGGGCATTGAACGTGTCTTCGCCGAGGCGGGCCTGACGGCCAGGTGCACGGGGGACGGCAATGCCGTGGTGCCCGGAAGTTCGATGTTCATGGTCCATTTCCCGCGCCGGCCGGATGTCGCCTATACAAGCCCGGAGGACGTCCTGGACGGCCGCCGTTCGGACCTGTTCATGAGGGAGGAGCTGCTGAAGCTGGCTCTTCTCGTCAACGGGGTCAATGTCGTCCACGGCGGCGGGGCCGTTTCGACCGCCCACGGCTCCAAGGAGATCGAGGCGACGGTCGCGGCCTACGGGGAGGCGGCGCGGCTGTTCGCCAAATACGCCGACTGAACGGCGGGCCCCGGACCTACCGTGACAGCTCGAACCGGTAGGCGCCGCCGCCGACCTTGAAGATGACCCGCTTCCCGTCGGCCCCCGTGAGCTCGATCCCGGCGATCGTATCAGCCGTGCGTCCGGCCCGCCAAAGCGCCCGTCCCGATTCGAAGATGCTCGCCCCGGGCCAGAGAAGGGGGAGGTGGATCTCGCCCGTCGCGCCGACGGGGATGACGGCATCGAGCGCGAACCGGCCTTCCTCTTTCCGCCAAGCCGCCCCCACACGTCCGGAGATCGTGTCCACACGCGCCTCGACTTTGACCAGATCGCCGAGGAGGTGGGGCCGGACACGGACGGCCCGCCATCCCGGGCCCAGGGGAGAGAGCCCGGCCAGGACCCGGTAGAACCAGGCGTCGACGCTGCCGAACATGATATGGTTCTGGGAGTTCATCGCGTGCCCGGTCAGCTTCTCCCAGCGCTCCCAGAGCGTCGTGGCGCCCTCGGCGAGCATGTAGCCCCATCCAGGATAGCTCTTCTGTGTGGCCACACGGTAGGCGGCTTCGGCCTCCCCGGCCTCCGTC
Organism: Candidatus Aminicenantota bacterium; assembly: GCA_011048485.1. Lineage (GTDB taxonomy): Bacteria > Acidobacteriota > Aminicenantia > Aminicenantales > Saccharicenantaceae > RBG-16-66-30. The sequence continues at coordinate 1,963 of DSDX01000375.1, forward strand.
AGGACGTCGAGGAGATAGCGCGTCCCCAGGATCCCGGTGTCGACGTGATAGTCCTGCTGGCTGACGACGCTGCGCAGGAGGCTGGCCACGATCCGGTCCTTCTTGTCGGCCGGCGCCATGTCGAGGTAGAGCGGCAGGGCGTTGGAGGTCTGGTTGGGATAGGTGTCCACGGAGCTGACCCGGATGGCCGCGTACTGGGCGTCCTCGAGGAAAGCGCCGTTGAAAGCGTCCTTGATCGACGCGGCCAAGCGGGCGTAGTCTTGGGCCTCCTCGGACCGCCCGAGGACCGAAGCCAGGCGGGCCAGGATGAGAACGTCGTGGTAATAGAACCAGGTCGAGGTCAGTTCCACGGGCGCCTTTTTGGGCACGATCCCGCCGGGCGGGCACCAATCGCCGTACTTGCCCAGGGTCCGGATGATGTGGCCGTCGGCGTTCCGGCCGAGGAAGTCGATATAGCGCTTCAAGGGCCCGTAGTGGGCGGCGACGACCCGGCGGTCGCCGTAGTGCTCCCAGACGAGCTCGACCAGCGTCGGGTAGGCCGAGCCCCAGGCCGGGTCGGCGGGATAGAGCCGGGGGAGGTAGGCGGGAGCGACGTCCGAGAGGCTCCCGTCCTCTCTCTGGGCCAGGCGGATGTCCTCCAAGAACTTGGCGTAGAAGGCCGCCATGTCGAAGTTGTAGACGGCCTCCTCGGCCGAGAGGTGGGCGTCGCCGAGCCAGCCGTGGCGCTCGTCCCGCTGGGGGCAGTCCGTGGGGACGCTCATGAGGTTCGAAAGCTGTCCCCAGATGACGTTCTTGTGGATCCCATTGATGAGCTCGTTCGAGGACCGGAGCTCGCCGACCGGCTCGACGTCCGTGTGGACGAAGCGCCCTTCGAGGGCGTCGAGGCCGGGCTCCCCGGGGAAGCCGCTCATTTCGACGTAACGGAACCCGTGATAGGTGAACCGCGGCTCGTGGACCTCGGCCCCGCCGCCTCGCAGGATATAGATGTCGGTCGCCTCGGCGTTCTCGTTGGGCCCGACGTTGAGAGTCCCATCGTCGTTGAGAAGCTCGGCGTGCCTGAGCCGGATCTCCGTGCCCGACGGCCCCTCGGCCCTCAAACGGGTCCAGCCGGAGAAGTTCTGTCCGAAATCGAAGATCGAGGCCCCCGAAGGGAGCCTGCGCACGGACTTCGGGGCCAGCGTCCCGGTGACCCTGACCGGGGGCGCCATCTGGGAGGCCAGCGGATAGCCGGGGCACGACACGGCCCGGTCCCAGGCCCCGTCGTCGAAGCCCGCCCGGTCCCAGCCGTCGATGACGATGCGGGCGTCCGTGCGTTCGCCGTAGTAGAGGCCGTTCTCTTGGAGGGGGCCTCCGGACGTCCGCCAGGTCTCGTCGGAGAGAAGGACCTCGCGCCCGCCGTCCTCGTACGCGACCTCGACGCGGCAGGTGAGCCGGGGCTGGTCATAGCCGTAGCTCCCGATGTGGCGGCCGTTGCCCAGAATGACGCCGACCGCGTTCGCGCCCCGGACCAGGCCGGTGACGTCGTGGGACGCGTAGAGGGCCCTCTTCCGGTAGTCCGTCCAGCCGGGATCGAGGACGCTCGTCCCAACCTTGGCCCCGTTCAGACGCAGCTCGTAGTGACCGAGCCCGGAGATGAAGATCATGGCCAGAACGACCCGGCCCCCGAGCTCGAATTCCCGCCGGAGATAGACGGCGTGGGCCTGGGTCTCGTCGGCCCCGGCGTGGCCGAGAAGGACGGTCCCCTTGGAGCGGAACCCGGCGACGCGCGGCGCCGTGATCCATTTCGGCTTCCAATCGCCGGGGCGCAGGAAGCCCGTCACGAAGGAGGCCGGTTGGCTCCACGGGCTGGCCCGGCCCTCGCCGTCCCACCAGCGGACCTTCCAGAAATAGCGGGCGCAGCTCGCCAGCGGCTCTCCTCCGTAATCGACGAGAGGGAGGTCGGGCCCGGCGGTCCTGCCCGTGTCCCACTGGTCCCCGATGTCGCTTTGAAGGAGCTCCGGCGCCGACGACACGAGGATGTGGCAATCCTTCTGGCGATCGCCCCGGATGGGGCTTTCGACGACCCAGGAGAACCGGGGCGACTCGGTGTCGACCCCGAGCGGGTCGTCGAGGTGTTCGCAGCGGAGCTTGTCTGGCGGTCGCGGCGTCATGGAAGACCTCACCGGGCCAAGGATCACGGGCCCCCGTATTATAGGGATTTCGCGGCCGGCCCGCAAAAGCGGCCGCCGCGGCTCGCGGATCAGCCGGGCTGAAGAGCCTCGGCCAGGAAATAGCCGGCGACCTCGACGCCGTAGTCGCCCGGGTCCAAGGGGCCGGCGATCGACCGGAGAAAGCGGCCCGTGGCCCGGTCCCTATCGGCCAGGTCGACGATCGCGCCGTCGATCTTGTTGCCGTCGGCGTCCGTGATCAGCTTGACCTTGGGACGGAGGGCCAGCTGCGGGTCCTCGGCCAGCTCGAAGACGACGCCGATCTCGCCGGAGCGCAGGCCGACCAGCGAACCGATGGGGAAGGTGCCCATCATGTGGACGAAGGCCTTGAGAATGACGGGGTGGAACTCGGTGCCGCCGAGCTCCAGCATCAGGCTCAGGGCCTCGGCCCGGGTGAAAGTGTCCTGCCGGTAGACGCGCTTGGTCGTGATGGCGTCGAAGTAATCGACGACCTTGACGATCCTGCTGAAGAGGTTGACGTCCGCGGGCCGGAAGGACCGGGGGTAGCCGCCCCTGTCCGGCTTGATGTGGTGCTCCATCGACACGTGGATGGCCTGCAGGGGCAGCCGCCGGGACTCCTTGAGGAGGACGAGCTTTTCCGCGCCCTTGAAGGGGTGCCGCTCCATGATCTCGCGCTCCTCGGCATCCAGGCGGGAGGGCTTGTTGAGGATCTCAAGGGGCGTATCGATCTTGCCCAGGTCGTGGAAGAAAGCGGCGATGCCGAGGTCGACGAGCTCGCCGCGGTTGAGCCCGAGGCGCCGGCCGAGGGCCATGGCCAAGAGACAGACATTGACCGAATGGTTGAGCGTGTACTCGTCGTAGTTCTTGAGATTGGTCATCCCGAAGACGAACGACTCGTTGTCCACGATGTGGTTGTAGATGGACTGGATCAGCCGGCGGGTCGTAGGGACCTTGAGGCCCTCGTTGCGGGCGTTCCGGCGGAACGAGTCCTTGAGATGGGCGATGCCCAGAAAGACGAGCCTGGCCGTGTTCCTGTTGAGGGTGGACGTCGTCTTGAAGGGCGTCGCTCTCTCGAGCTCGACGTGGACGACGCCGGCCTCGTCCACGTCGGTTTGCAGCTGGGCGAAGGCCGACCCGGTCCTCTTCTCCCGGCGGGCGAAGACGGGCATGAAGCGCCGGAGCTCGTCGAGGGTCAAACCCGGCTTGAATCTCAACGCGTCGAGTTCCCGCTCGCGGAACTCGGTCATGAGCGACTTGAGAAGGGGGTAGGTGCCGAACGAGGACCTCAGCCGGGCCCCGTTGAGGATGAAGGCGCCGTGACGGACCCGGAACGTGGCTTCCTTCTCCTCGGCCAAGATGCGCTCCAGCGAACCGTGAAGCAGGCGCAGCTGTTCCCGAAAGGCGTCGTTGTTCGGATCGTGGATCTTGGCGATCTTGTCGACGATGTGAAGACGGATGAGCAGATCGATGGCCGTTCGCTGGAACGTCCGGGCGTCGTCCGCTCCCAGGGGCCAACGCTGGGACAGGGGAGAGCTCTCAGTCCTGGCCATGGCTCTCGTCCTCGGGTCCGGGCCTCGCGTCGGCGTGTCCGAGGGCCAGGGCCTCGGCGCAGGCCTCGCGGACGATCCGGCCCCGCCCGGACGCGCCCTTCTTCAGGGCCGCGTCGGACTCGGCGGTGCGCATGGCCGCTAGCCCGGCGACCGCGGCCAGCCTCATCTCCCGGGTCCTCTTCGACGGCCATAGAGGGGCCCGGTCGAGCGAGGCCGCGAGGAACCGCAAGGCTTCGGCGGACCTTGTCCGGCCCAGGAAGGACAGGATGGCCGTCTTTTCCTTAAGGCTGCGTTTCCGGAAATCGGGGCCCGAGGCCTGATCGATGACGCGGAGGATGCCGGACGTCTCGCTGACCGGGCCGAGCAGCCCGGCCGCCTCGACCCTGAGGCTCTCATCCGGGTCGTCGAGGAACCCGAGGAGGACCAGGTCGGATCCCGGGTTGCGCAGGCGGCCGAGCGCCTGGATGGCCTCCAGCCTGACCGTGCGGTTCTTGAAGGCCGCGAAGGCCCCGAGCGAGGGCATGCCCCGGCCCTCGGGCAGACTCGCGAGCAGCCCGACCAACGCCGTCGAGAGCTCAGGCCAGATATCGCTTGCCAGCC
>DSDX01000061.1 GCA_011048485.1 Candidatus Aminicenantota bacterium
ACATAGCGCCGGCCTTCGAAGAGGACGCCGACCTTCCTGTCGCTATAGACGGCCAGGGCCGCGCTTTGGAGCCAGACGCGGACGTTCGGAAAGGCCCGGACCTCGGTCTCCAAACGGGTCGCGATGTCGATGCCGCGCGTGCCCGCGTAGACGGCTTCGATCGAGCCGAAGAAACGGTGGGTCTGAAGGACGAGCTTGCCCCCGAGCCGGTGCTTGTCGTCGATGAGCAGGGCCTCGACGCCCCGTCGGCCGAGCTCGATCGCCGCGGACAGCCCGGCCGGGCCTCCGCCGATGATCAGGACCGGGACCCGGATGGTCTCGACGGGCTCTTCCGGGCCGAGCCGCGAGGCCCGGGGATCGACGCTCGGCAGCTCCGGCAGCCCCTCGACGGGCTCGACCCGGACCCCGGGCCGGACGAGTTCCATGCACGACTTGACCGGGACACCGTCGGCCAGGACGAGGCATTGGGCGCATTGGCCGTTGGAACAGAAGATGCCCTGGGGGGCGCCGTCCTTGGCATGATGCCCGAACACGCGGACGCCGGCGGCGAAGAGCGCCGCTGCGAGAGTCTCTCCTTCGAGGGCCTCCAGGGGACGGCCTTTCCAGGTGAAAGGGACCCGGGAGCGGGAGGGGATGGGCAGGATGGGATGCTTTTCGATGCGGTCCATGGACGGCCTTGCTCCTCGTGTCTTTGCCGAGAGGCCCCGGCAAAGGCGCGTATTATAGCACAGTGATAACTGTTGGGAGAATCCCCTTGCCGATGGTATAATCCTGTCCGCGTCGCGATCATTTGACGGAGGGGACACGCCGATGAGAACGATATTCCTGACGGCACTCGTCCTGGGTCTCGGCCTCTCGGCCGGACCCGCGTTCGCCCAGAAGACCGAAAAGCCGGTCCTGCACGGCAAGGAGTGGGTGGCCATAACCGGAAAGCCCTTGGCCGCCACGGCCGGGGCCCTGATCTTCGCCAAGGGCGGCAACGCCGTCGACGCGGCCTGCGCCATGCTCGGGGCCGTCTGCACGATGTACGACGTCCTCAGCTGGGGCGGCGAGACCCAGGCCCTCATCTTCAACCCGAAGACCGGAAAGGTCGTCGGCGTCAACGCCCTGGGCGTCGCCCCGACCGGCGCGACCGTCGCCTTCTACAAAAGCAAAGGCTATGATTATCCTCCGGAGCACGGGGTCCTTTCGGCCGTCACGCCGGGAACGCCGGGCGGGCTCCTGACGATGCTGGCCGAGTTCGGGACGATGAGCCTGGCCGAGGTCCTCGGCCCGGCCATCCGGATGGCCGAAGGCTATCCGATGGATGGGGAGACGTCCCGGCGCATCGAGAGAGACAAGGACAAGATCAAAGACTGGCCCTACGCGCGGACCGTGCTCCTGCCCCACCTCGGCGAGGACCACGAGGCCCCGCGGGCCGGGGAGGTCTTCCGTCAGCCCGACCTGGCCGCGACGCTCGGGAAGATGGTCGAGGCCGAGCGGCAAGCCCTGGCCGCCGGCAAGCCGCGCCGGGAAGCGATCTACGCCGCCTACAATCGCTTCTACAAGGGCGATATCGCCGGGGAATTCGTCCGCGGGGCGCGCGAACAAGGGGGGCTCGTCACCATGGAGGACTTGGCGGCCTGGAAGGTCCATCTCGAGGAACCCGTCTCGACCTCTTATAAGGGCATCGAGGTCTACAAGCTGACGAGCTGGGTCCAGGGCCCGGTCATGCTCCAGGCCCTGAACATGCTCGAAACGATCGACCTCAAGGCCATGGGATTCAACAGCGCCGCCTACATCCATACCCTCTACCAGGTCATGAACCTGGCTTTCGCCGACCGCGATTTCTACTACGGCGATCCCTACGTCCCGCCCGAAGAGCCGATCAAAGGCCTGCTTTCGAAGGCCTACGCCCGGGACCGGGTTAAGCTCATCCGGACCGATCGGAACGACCCGGACATCAAGCCGGGGGATCCTTATCCCTACATGGGGGGCGTCAACCCCTATCTCCGTTTTCTCGATCGCTGGCTCGAGTGGGGCCGGGGGGAGGCCGCCAAGCTCGACGCCCGGCAGGCGGCCGAGGTCGAGGCCTCGTTCCATGCCGGCACGACGTCCATCCAGGCCGCGGACAAGGAGGGCTGGGTCGTCTCGGTGACCCCCAGCGGGGCCTGGATCCCCTGCGTCATCGCCGGTCGAACGGGTGTCGGCATGAGCCAGCGGGCCCAGAGCTTCGTTCTCGACGAGACGCAGAATCCCTTCAACGTCATCGCCCCGGGCAAGAGGCCGCGGGCGACGCTGACCCCGGGCCTGGCCCTGAAGGACGGCCTGCCCTATCTGTCCTTCGCCGTCCAGGGCGGCGACACGCAGGACCAGAACCTGCTCCAGTTCTTCCTCAATGTCGTCGAGTTCGGCATGGGCGTCCAGGAGGCCTGCGAGGCCCCCAACATCACCAGCTACCAGATGCACGACTCGTTCGGCGATCACAAGATCTTCCCGGGCAAGCTCGACGTCAACGAGAAGGTCCCGGCCGAGGTCCGAAGCGCGCTCGAGGCCAGGGGCTACGTCCTGTCGGTCAAGAGATACACCTCGGGGCCGATCAACGCCATCTTCTTCGATCGCGCTCACGGCACGTTCTGGGGCGGCAGCAGCAACTACGGCGAGGACTACGGCGTCGCCTGGTAGCCCCGAACCCGGCGTCCCCGCCCGGGGTGACGGCAAAATCACCGCCCGCGGTGTTGCGCCGCGCGAACCCCCCGGTCTATCCTAGGCGGCTCGGGAGTTTCACCGCCATGACCTTCAACGACCTTCTCCAGCGCATGATCGAGCGCCAAGCCTCCGACCTTCATCTCATCGCCGGCCTTCACCCCGCCCTGCGCCTCCACGGCGAACTCGTCCCCCTCGAGGAGGTGCCGAAGTTCACGCCCGAAAGCCTGAAAGACCTCCTGTTCGCCGCCCTGACGCCTCACCAGCAGAACATCTTCCAGAACGACCCGCTCAACCGCAACGAACTCGACTTCGGCTACGGCATTCCCGGCCTGGGCCGGTTCCGGGTCAATGTCCACACCAGCCGGGGCAGCGTGGCCGCCTCGGTCCGGGCCTTGGCCGGCCGCATCCCGAGCCTTGAGGAACTGGGCCTCCCTCCCTCGGCGGCCGAGTTCACCCGGGCCAAGCGCGGCCTCGTCCTGGTCACGGGCCCGACGGGCTCCGGCAAGTCGACGACCCTGGCCGCGCTCATCGACGCCATCAACCGGACCCGGCGGGACCATATCCTGACCATCGAGGACCCGATCGAATACACGCACAACTCCAAGATGTCCTATGTCACCCAGCGCGAGGTCGGAGCGTCGGGCGACACTCTGTCCTTCCGCAACGCCCTCAAGTACGCCCTGCGCCAGGACCCCGACGTCATCCTCATCGGCGAGATGCGCGACTACGAGACGATCGGCATCGCCATCACCTCGGCCGAGACGGGGCACCTCGTCTTCGGGACCCTGCACACGTCCAGCGCCGCCCAGACCGTCAGCCGCATCGTCGACGTCTTCCCGACCGACCAGCAGCCCCAGGTCCGGACCCAGCTCGCCTCGACCCTGCTCGGCGTCATTTCCCAGGTCCTCCTGCCGCGCACGGACGGCGCCGGTCGCGTCGCCGCCTGCGAGATCCTGATGGCCAACTCGGCCGTCCGCAACAATATCCGGTCGGGCAAGGTCGACGCCATCTACCAGACCCTCCAGACCGCCTCATGCGAGGGCATGCGGACGATGGACCAATCCCTGGTCAAGCTCTGCCGGGAAGGCGTCATTGACTACGAGGCCGCGAAACCCTATATTTACGAGCGAACGACCCACGAGACGATCAAAGCCCTGCGCCGGTCGTAGGACGCCGGGCGCGGCCCGGGTCGGCGGAGGGTGGTCATGAAGATCCAGCTCATTTTCGCGCTCCTCGCGGCCGCGGCCTTCCTCTCCATTCGGACGGCCTCGCCGGAGGCGTCGGCGGAACCGATGGAGGCGGACAGGGTGGCCATCCCGGACGCCTCGGCGCCCAACCATCATTACCCCTCGAACCGGCCGCCGCTGGCGGCGAGCCCTCTCGTCAAGCTGCCCATCGGGGCCGTCGAGCCGCGGGGCTGGCTCATGGCCCAGCTGCAGCTCATGAGAGACGGCTTCACGGGCCGCTTGAGCGAGCTCAGCCGCTTCCTGGGGGACGACAGCGGCTGGATGACGCTCAAGGGGAAAGGCTGGGAGGAGATGCCCTATTGGCTCAAGGGCTACGGCGACCTGGCCTATCTCCTCAAGGACGCGGGCATGCGGAAGGAGGCCGAGCGCTGGCTCGACCGGGCCTTCAAGTCCCAGGCCCGGGACGGATATTTCGGCCCGCCCGACAACAGGGATGCGAGTGATCTTTGGCCGAACATGGTCATGCTCGCGGCCCTCCAGAGCTTCCATGAGGCCACCGGGGACCGCCGCGTTCTCTCCCTCATGAGCCGCTATTTCCAATATCAGCTCCACTTGCCCGCCGAAAAGCTTCTGCCGGCCAGCTGGCAGAAGCTCAGGGGCGGGGAGAACCTCGAGAGCGTCTATTGGCTCTACAACCGGACCGGGGAGCGGTTCCTCCTCGACTTGGCCAAGAAGCTGTTCGAAAGGACCTCGGATTGGACCTCGCCGATCCTTTCCAGGGCCCGGGATGAAGCCTGGGAGGAAAGCTCGTTCTATCACGGCGTCAACATCGCCATGGGCTTCCGGACGCCGGCGATCTACGCCCAACAATCACAAGACGCCCGTCTCGTCGAGGCCGTTGAGCGCAATTACCGCCAGGTCATGGACCGCTACGGACGCCAGCCGGGGGGGGTGTTCGGGGCCGACGAGAACATCCGTCCGGGAAAAGACGACCCCAGGCAAGGCGCCGAGACGTGCACCATGGTCGAATTCATGGCCAGCTTCGAGTCCTTGCTCAAGGTGACCGGGGCGGCCGCGTGGGCCGACCGGGCCGAGGAGGTGGCCTTCAATTCCCTGCCCGCGTCCATGACGCCCGACCTCAAGGGGCTCCACTACCTCACCGCGGCCAACCTCATCGCCTGCGACAGCGGCGGCGACCATGATTTCCAGAACACGGGGACGCTGCTGTCGTTCGACCCCTGGCGCTACCGGTGCTGCCAGCACAACGTCGCCTTCGGCTGGCCTTATTTCGCCGAGCATCTCTGGCTGGCCACGGCCGACAACGGCCTGGCCGCCGCGATCTACGCCCCGTCCATGGTCAGGGCCAAGGTCGGTGACGGCGCGGACGTCTCCATTTCCGAGGAGACCGACTACCCTTTCGGCGACCAGGTCCGCCTGAGCGTCGCCTGCGAGCGCCCGACGAGCTTCCCGCTCTACATCCGGCTGCCGGGTTGGGCCAAGGAGGTCCGGATCACGCTCAACGGCCGGCCCGTCAAGGGGAGCTTCTCAGGCGGCGGCTACGCGGTGCTGCGCCGGACCTGGAGGCAGGGGGACCAGGTCCGGATCGCGTTCGATCCCGAGATCGAGATCGTCAGATGGCCCTCCGCGCACGGGGGCGTCTCGGTCCGGCGCGGCCCGCTGTGGTTCGCCCTCGAGATCGGGGAGACGTGGCGGCGCTGCGGAGGCACGGAGGAATGGCCGGCCTGGGAGGTCCTGCCGGCGACACCCTGGAATTACGGCCTGGTCCTCGGCGGCCCTGCGCATGCGCCGCCGGCCCGGCTGGCCGGCCGCGCCGCGCCTCCGTTCCAGCCTTTCGCGCTCGAGGCGGCTCCGATCGTCCTCAAGGCCTCGGCCCGGCGCGTGCCCGGTTGGAAAGAAGAGGGACGGATGGTCGGGCCCGTTCCGGCCAGCCCGGCCCGCGGGGAGGGGCCCGTCGAGGAGATCACGCTCGTTCCCATGGGCTGCGCCCGTTTGCGCATCTCGGTATTCCCCGTCGTCGAAGATTGACATCCTCCGGCGACCTCGGCTATAACGGGGCGGGAACAAGATCCTAGGAGGTCCGGATGTTCAAAGAATTCAAGGAATTCGCCATGCGCGGCTCGGTCGTGGACATGGCCGTCGGCATCGTCATCGGCGCCGCCTTTGGGGCCATCGTCACCTCGTTCGTGAACGACGTCCTGATGCCGCCCATCGGACTGCTCCTTGGCGGGACCGATTTCTCTAATCTCGTCATCAAGCTGTCCGACACGGCCACGCTCAACTATGGCAAGTTCGTCAACGCGCTCATCAGTTTCCTACTCG
>DSDX01000041.1 GCA_011048485.1 Candidatus Aminicenantota bacterium
ACGAGCGCCCCCGTCCATTTCTGCCTGTCGATCATATCTCACCTCTTCGAAGGACTCCCGATGATGAGAAGAACGGCCCGCCCCGAGGGCACTCAGCCGTCGCCGGACAGCCCGGCGCCGGGCACGATCTCCGTGGACTGGGAGAAATGATAGCGCCAGCGCCCGTCCCGCCAAACGAAGATATCGACGAAGCGCACGCGGTGGCGGAATTCCGTCTTCTCGTAGCTCCCGCTGATCGACCCGAGGCCGGTCAGAATGCCGACCTCGCCGAAGACCTCAACGGTGACATCCTCGACCTCGAAGAGATCGAGACGGACGCCGCCTTGCCCGTAGGCCGCCAGGACGGCCTCCCGATCCTCGATGTCGCCCAGGAGGGAATGCGACCGGAAATCCTCGTCGTAGAGCTCCCGGAGGGCCGCGGCATCCCCGGCCAGCAGGGCGTCCCGGACGGCCCGGAACGCGGTCAGAAGGCCTTCGCGGCCGGGCGTCGATGCATCCTCGGGATCGACGGTCATGGCTTTCACCTCGGGATGGCGGTCCCGTCCATCATAACACAATCCTTCATGACCTGGCCCCTTGTGTCCAGGGCCGGTCTGGCGGAGAATAGCCCGGACGGATGGTGAGATGACCAAGGCCCGGACGCTCGCGCTCCTCGCATTGACGGAATGCCTGGGCATGTCCGTCTGGTTCTCGGCGTCCGCCGTCGTGCCCGCGCTCACGGAAGCCTGGGGACTCGCGGCATCGGGGCAGGCCTGGCTGACCATGTCCGTCCAGCTCGGTTTCGTCGCCGGCGCCCTGGGATCGGCCTTGCTGAACCTGGCCGACCGCGTTCGGAGCCCATGGCTGTTCGCCGTGTCCTCCATGCTCGCCGGGGGCGCGACCCTGATGATCCCCGTCGCAGGGGCGGGATTCACGGCCGCCGTGGCTCTCAGGTTCCTGACGGGCATGTTCCTCGCCGGCGTCTATCCCGTCGGCATGAAGATCATGGCCACGTGGACGAAGGAGGACCGGGGTTTCGGCGTCGGGCTTCTCGTGGGAGCGCTGACCTTGGGCTCGGCAGCGCCCCATTTTCTCAAGGCCTTCGGAGGGGTCGGCGGCTGGGAACGGGTCCTCGTCTCGAGTGCGGGGCTCGCCGTTCTGGGAGGAGTCCTGGCGGCGGCGCTGCTGCGCGAAGGGCCCTATCGCGCGGCCGTCCCGCGGTTCGATTGGGGGGTGGCGGGGAAGTTATGGCGAGACAAGCCGGTCGCGCTGGCCAACTTGGGCTACTTCGGACACATGTGGGAGCTCTACGCCGCCTGGACCTGGGTGCCCGTTTTCCTTTCGGCGTCCTTCCGGCACTCGGGGTCGGACGAACGCTGGGCCGCGGCGGCCGGCTTCGCCTTCATCGCCGTAGGAGGCGCCGGCAGCCTCTTCGCGGGAAAGATCGCCGACCGGGCCGGCAGGACGGCCGTCGCGTCCGCGGCCATGGCCGTGAGCGGGGCGTGCTCGCTTGCCGTCGGGCTCCTGTATGGGCGCGACCCGCGGCTCCTCGTCCTCCTCGTCCTTGTCTGGGGGACTGCCGTCGTCGCGGATTCGGCCCAGTTCTCCGCCGCGGTCAGCGAACTGGCTCCGCCCGAGCGGACGGGGACCGCCCTGACTCTTCAGACCAGCCTGGGTTTCCTACTGACGCTCGTGACCATCCGGCTCGTGCCGACTCTCGAGCGTCTCCTCACCTGGCGCTGGGCGTTCGCATTCTTGGCCATCGGGCCGGCGGCCGGGATCTGGGCCATGCTCCGTCTGCGCCGTCTGCCCGGATCGGCGAGAATGGCGTCCGGCCGCCGCTAAGCCGGGACCTTGATGCCTGATTGATGATCCTGACGATCCTCGCTCCCCGCCTTCAGGCCGCCTATTTTGTCGGCAGAGGACTTTTCTATGTCCGGTGGACGAGCGTCGCCGAGGCCTGGGCCGTGGGCCAGATCACGACGTCGCTGACGTTGACGTGGAGGGGCCGGGTGGCGCACCAGACGACGGCGTCGGCGATGTCATCCGGGCCGAGCGGCGTCAGCCCCTGATAGACCTTGGCCGCCCGCTTGCCGTCCCCGTGGAAGCGGACGAGACTGAAATCCGTCTCGACCATGCCCGGCGCCACTTCGCTCACCCGGACGGGCGTCCCGTTGAGGTCAAGGCGCAAGCCCTTGGTCAAGGCCCGGACGGCGAACTTCGTCGCGCAATAGACGGCTCCGGCCGGATAGACCTCGTGCCCGGCGATGGAGCCGATGTTGATGACGTGGCCCCGGCCGCGCTCGATCATCCCCGGCACGACGGCCCGCGTGACGTAGAGGAGCCCCTTGACGTTGGTGTCGATCATTTCCTCCCAGTCGCTGACGAGCCCGCCGGGCAACTTGTCCAGGCCGCGGCTCAGCCCGGCGTTGTTGACCAGGACCTCGACGGCCCGCCATTCCTCCGGCAGGCCGGCGATGGCCTCGTCGACGGCGGCCTGATCGCGCACGTCGAGGCGGAACGCGTGGACCCCGGCCCGATGGCCGCCCTCGATCTCTTTTGCCAGCTCAGCGAGGCGCTCGCCCCGCCGGGCGCACATGAGGATCTTGGCCCCCAGCGCGGCGAAGGCCCGGGCCGCGGACCTCCCGATCCCCGAGCTGGCCCCGGTGACGAGGACGATCTTGTCTTTGAGTGACAGCATGCGTCGACTCCTTGCGGAAATGGCCCCGGCCTTAGCGGCGGAGCTTCAAGGATATGAACGCCGCGACCCCAAGTCAAGCCCGCCGGACCGGGACTTGTTCTCCCGTGTCTGGCGAGGCGCAATAAGGGCGGAGGAGGCTCGAAGAATTGGTGAATAGGTATTGTGTCCCCCATTTATGGTATACATGGGCCCATGCCAGGGCCATCCGCCCCGACCGCCGGTCCTTCGCCGCTCGGGAAGTGGATGGTCGCCGTTCGCCCCTGGTCGTTCCCCGCCTCGACCATGCCGATCCTCTACGGCACGGCCCTGGCCGTGGCCGTCGGGGGGGCCCGTCTGTCTCCGGGCATGTTCCTCTGGGCCTTGGCCACGATGGTCGTTCTTCACGCGGCCGCCAACATGCTCAGCGACGTCTTCGACTTCAGGCGCGGGCTCGACCGCGATGTGACGCCCCTCAGCGGCGCCATCGTCCGGGGATGGCTCACGGACAGGCAAGAGATCCGAGGTTCGGCCGTCCTGTTCGCGCTCGGCGCCGCGTCCGGACTCCTCATCGCCCGGCGCGCCGGGTGGTCCCTTCTCGTCATCGGCGGGATCGGGATCGCCGTGGGCGCGGGCTATTCACTCCTCAAGGTGGACGGCCTCGGCGACCTGGCCGTCTTTCTGGATTTCGGCCTTCTCGGCGCGGCCGGGGCCTGGGTCGTGCAGGCGAGGTCGTTCTCCTGGCTGCCGGTCATCTGGGCGACGCCTATAGCCCTGCTCGTCGTCGCCATTCTCCACGCCAACAACTGGCGCGACATCGCCTCCGACGGCGAACGCCGCGTGCGGACCCTCGCCGGGCGGCTGGGCGACCGGGGCTCGCTCGCGTACTACGGATTCCTGATCTTCGCCCCCTTCGTCATCGACATCGCGCTCATGGCCGTCCCCCGCGTCGCTGAGCTGGGCCTCCGTCCGATGCCCCTGACCTTCGGCGTCGTCCTGCTGGCCCTGCCGAGCGCCATCCGTCTATGGGGCCGGGCCGCCAGGCGCGCCGCGCCCCGCCGCGCCCTGGACTTCATCATGCTCGACGGGGCCACGGCCAACCACAACCTCGTCTTCGGCCTGCTGAGCACGGCCGCCGCGGTCCTCGAGGGCGCGCTGAGGTGGGGATGAGCGGCGGGGAGCGGCCGTCTTCCGTAGAGCCGAACATGACAGCCGAGGCCGGGCCGCCTCGGATCATCCTCGGCCGGCGAGGTGCTCGACCAGGATCTTCACCCCGATCCCGATCAGGATGAGCCCGCCGAGGAGCTCGGCCCGCCGGCCGGCCAGGCGGCCGGCGACAGGCCCGAGCTTGGCGCCGACGATCGTCAGGGCGAAGCTCGTGACGCCGATGACCGCGGCGGGAAAGAGAATGGCCGTCCCTACGATCCCGAGGCCGAGACCCACGGCCAGGGCGTCGATGCTCGTCGCCAAGGCCAGGAGGAGGAGCCGCAAGCCCTGGGTCTGGTCGGGCCGGCCGGATTTTTCCCCCGCGGACATCCCTATGGACTCGTAGATCATGCGCCCGCCGATGAGGGCCAGGAGCGCGAAGGCGAGCCAGTGGTCGAAGCCTTGGATGAGCCCGAGGAGCCTCGCCCCGGCCTGCCAGCCGACCAGGGTCATGACCAGCTGGAAACCGCCGAAATACGCGGCCATCCGGAGGGCCCGCTTCATGGACAGCCCCCTGGATGCCGCGCCCAATCCCAGGCTGACGGCGAAACAGTCCATGGCCAGCGCCGCGGCGATCCCAAGGATGAAGACGAACGACATCGGTACGCTCCGAGCCGCCTATTATAACAAATCATGGGGGCTGCGCTCAGAGGAAGTCCGCCGCCGAGGGGGACTTTCTCGGCCGGGACATGGCCCCTTTGTCCATGTTATAATGGCAAATTCGGACAACCCCATGACGACCGACGACAGCATCCTCCTTCGCGGCGTGCGTGTCCACAACCTGAAGGGGATCGATCTCGACGTCCCGCTGGACAAGCTCATCGTCGTGACCGGGGTCAGCGGCTCGGGCAAGTCGTCCCTCGCCTTCGACACGCTCTATGCGGAAGGCCAGCGCCGCTACATCGAGTCGCTCTCCTCCTACGCCCGCCAGTTCCTCGAGCGCATGGACAAGCCCGACGCCGACCTCATCGACGGCATCCCCCCGGCCATCGCCATCCAGCAGAGAGGCGCGGCCAAGAATCCGCGCTCGACCGTGGCGACCGTCACCGAGATCTTCGATTTCCTGCGCGTCCTCTACGCCCGGATCGGCATCGTCCACTGTCTCGGGTGCGGCCGGCCCGTCGCCCGCGACACGATCGACGGCATGATCACCGAGCTCCTGCGCGAGGCGGCGGGGACTCGGGCTTGGATCACCTTCGCCCGGCCCCGTGACGCGGGCCTGGCGCCGCTCAGGAAGGACGGCTTTACCCGGGCCCTCGTCGCCGGGGACATCGTCGACATCGAGGCCGTCCCGAAAGCCGTTCGCGCGCTGGACGTCCTGGTCGACCGGATCGCTCTCGGCGTCGACGACCGGGAGCGCCTGGCCGACTCCCTCGAGCTCGGCCTCAAGAAGGGCGAGGGGCGGGTCGTCGTCCGGACCGAGGACGGGCGCGAGTACCGCTTTTCCGAGAAGCTTGAGTGCCGGAGCTGCCGCCTTCCGGCCGAAGACCCCTACCCGAACCTGTTCTCCTTCAACACCCCCCACGGCGCCTGTCCCGAATGCCACGGCTTTGGCGACCTGGCCGTCATTGACGAGGACAAGGTCGTCCCCGACCGCTCCAAGACCCTGGACCAGGGGGCCGTCGAGCCCTGGACGAAGCCCCTGTCACGAGGCATGCAGAAGGAGCTCCTGACCGAGGCGCGCCGGCGCCGAATCCCGACCAACGTCCCCTTCCGCGACCTCCGCCCGGAGCACCAGCGCTTCGTCTTTGACGGGGGCGACGGATATTACGGCGTCAAGGGCTTCTTCGACTGGCTGCAGTCCAAGAAGTACAAGGTCCAGGTCCGGGTCCTGCTCAGCCGCTACCGGACCTACGTCGCCTGCCCGGCCTGCGCCAAGACCCGGCTCAACCCTCGGGCCCTGAGCGTCCGCGTCAAGGGGCTCAACATCGGGGAGGTCGTGCGCATGACCGTGGCCGAGGCCTCGGCGTTCTTCGAAGGTCTCGAGCTCGAGCCCTTCCAACGCCAGGTCGCCGAGAAGCTGGTCCAGGAGATCCGCGGCCGCCTGCGCTTCCTCATGGAGGTCGGCCTCGACTACATCGCCCTCGACCGGATGACCTTCACCTTGAGCGGCGGCGAGGCCCAGCGCATCTCCCTGGCGGCGGCCCTCAGCGCGTCCCTCGTCGGGACGCTCTTCGTCCTCGACGAGCCTTCGATCGGCCTCCATCCCCGCGACAACCACCGGCTCGTCCGGATCCTGCGCTCGCTCAAGGACATCGGCAACACGGTCCTGGTCGTCGAACACGACCCCGATATCGTCCGCGCCGCCGAACACGTCATCGATATGGGCCCGCGGGCCGGCG
>DSDX01000371.1 GCA_011048485.1 Candidatus Aminicenantota bacterium
CTCCAGGACATCATCGCCATCCTGGGCATCGAGGAGCTGTCGGACGAGGACAAGATCACCGTGTCCCGGGCCCGGAAGATCCAGCGCTTCCTGTCCCAACCCTTCCACGTCGCCGAGGAGTTCACGGGCCGGCCCGGAACGTATGTCCCTATCGAGGAGACCGTGCGCGGCTTCAAGGAGATCACCGAGGGCGAGCACGACGACAAGCCCGAGCAGGCCTTCTACATGGCCGGCGGCATCGAGGACGTGGCCAAGCGGGCCGAGGAGCTGAGGGCCGAATGAGCGACGGGCTGCCGGCGACCCTCCACCTCAAGGTGGTCGCGCCCCGCCGTCTTCTCGTCGAGACCGACGTCGAGGCGGTCTTCCTGCCGACGCTCGAGGGCCAGATCGGCGTCTTCCCCGGTCACAGGCCGCTCTTCGTGGGCCTGGGCCGGGGCCGGATCGTCTACCGGGAGGGAGGCGCCGAGGACTCGGTCGCCGTCAGGGGCGGCTACGCCCAGGTCCAGCCCGAGAAGGTCATCGTCATGACCGAGGTCGGCGAGGATGACGAAGCCGGTGGCGCCGCGGCCTGACGGCGAGACCCTCGACTCGTTCTATCACGGGCGGATCCGCGTCCTCCAGACCAGGCGAGGCTATCGCTTCGCCGTCGACGCGCCGCTGCTCGCCGGCTTCATCCGGACCCGGCCCGGCGACGAGGGGCTCGAGCTCGGGACGGGCAACGGCGTCATCTCCCTTCTCCTCAGCGTCAAGCCGTTCAGGAAGATCACGGCCCTCGAGCTCCAGGCGGGGTTGGCCGACCTGGCCCGGCGCAACGTCGAGCTCAACGGCCTCGAGGGCCGGATCGAGATCGTCAGGGCGGACCTCCGGACCTACGAACCGGGCCGAAAATTCGATCTCGTCTTCTCCAATCCCCCTTATATAAGGAAGTCGGCCGGGATCCTGGGCCCCTCGGCCGAGCGCTCGGCGGCCAAGCACGAGCTGCACGGCGGCATCGGCGAGATCATGGACAGGACGGCCGCCTGGCTGGCCCCTGGGGGAAGGGCCTGTTTCGTCTATCCGGAGAAGCGACGGACGGACTTCGCCCGGGCGGCCAGCGCCCGGGACTTCCGCGTCCTGCGCTTCAGGCACGTGCTGCCGCGGGCGGGCGAGCCGCCCAACCTGTTCCTGGCAGAATTGGGGCTCTTGGCCGAGGGTCACCCAGAACTCATGCCCCCGCTCGTCCTCTACGGGCCCGACGGCAGGTACACGGCGGAAGCCGAGGCCGTCTTCGCCGGCCCTTGATAGGGCCGGGCTCGGGACGCTCCTTCTCCGGCCTCACCCCCGGCCGTGCTCGCCGCTCCAAATGCCTCAAAGGCACCAGCGGCTCCGCGCGGGCGGGGGCCCCCAGTCCGTCGCGTCGTATCCCTCGCCCATCTTCTTAGGTTCTTCTCGCATCTCCGGGATTCCCTCGCGAGGCGGCGAGAGGCGTTGCCTCGAAGATCCCGGTTGCGCGAGCTCTCTTTTAATGTTTCGCAGAAATCCGCCTCCGTGTCTGCTCCGGCAGATTTCTTACTTCCGCTCGCTTTGTTCGCTTCGGTCGGATGGTCCGGGGAGCCAGAGGCAATGCCCTGAGCGAAGCCGATGAGAGGGATTCTCCCGGAATCGGAAGAAGAGTCGAAAAAAAGGGGGGCGCTTGCGCGTCCCCCAACAAACCGGCGGAGGATGAGACGCTTGGGGTTCGCCGTCAGGACCCCAGGGCAGTTGGCGTCTCTTCCTCCTCCCTCCCCCCTAAAAAGCGGACCAAGCCCCGTTCCGCCGCCGCCATTTTCGGGCTCCCTCGGCTGAAAGGTTCATGGTCGTCCTCGGAACTGCCCTCACAATGGGTTCGGCGGCGATGGCTGTCAAGGGACATGGAGGTCGTTGCGCACCTTTTCGCTTTAGTGACCCATCGTGTCCCATCACCCCGGCGATGACAGGCTTCCCCCGCGCCGGCCGGGAGCGCTAACTCGGAGTCTGGCCCCGGCTATTTGACAGGTTGAATTCCCGTCGGGCCGGGCTGGCCCAGGTACCTGTCCAGAAAGCCGAGCATGTCCCGGCGGTACTCGTTGAGGAGCCAGACCGAGTGCCCCGTCGGGTAGACGATCAGGTGTTTTTGGCCCTCCGGGGTGCCGAGAAGCCGGAAGAGCAGGCGGGCGTTCGTGTCGAGCGGGTAGAACGCGTCGTAGCGGCCGTGCTGCATCAGGACGGGGACGCCGACCCGGGGAGCGAAGTTGACGGCGTCCCATTCGGGGGAGCCGCGGTCGGGGGCGTACATCTCCCAGTAGAAGCCGCCCCCGACGAAAACGGCGGCGCTGAACCGTCGCTCCAAGGCCACGTGGATCGGCCCCGCGTACGCTCCCCAGCTCAGCCCCTGGTAGGCGATCCTCTCAGGATCGAAATCCGGCCGGGTCTCCAGGTAATCCAGCGTCCGGGCCAGCTCCCGGTGGTGCCGGACCATCCTGTCGCGCAGGAACTCTCGGCTGCGCGGCGGCAGCGACTTCTCCCGCCGCTCGAACGTGTTCCAGAGCACGGGAAAGACGAAGGCCCGCCCGCCCTTGGTGAAGAGCTCCACCTCGCGGCTCTTGACCGTCGCGTAGTCGAAGACCGAGTCGAGCGACATGGACGAAGAACCCGGGACGTAGACGACGGACTGGAAGGGGGGCGAAGCGTTCCTCGGCAGGAACAGGTAGGCGACGATGCGCGCGCCCCCGCCGGCGTCCAGGAACGAGACCTTCTCCACGACGGTGTCGGGGGACCACTCCCGCCATGATTCGACCCGGGCGGCGAGGTCCGTCCTGGTATAGGCGTAGAGCGCCCGGTAGGCCTCGAAGACGGGGTCCGGGCAGGGCCTCATGGCCGCGTAGTCGGGCTCCGGCCTGATCTCGAGCGGCGCGTGGGCGCTCTCCACGGCGCCTCCCTCCCCGGCGTCCTTCATGCATCGGAAACCGAAATTGCCGGCCCGCATGAACGGGGGGTAGTGGTCGAACAGGAAGAACCAGTACTGGGCCTCGTTCCAGGCGCCCCCGAGATTGACCCTGCCGCCGCCGGCCTCGTTCGAGCACCACTCCTTGGCGTTGCCGGCCATGTCGTAGGCGCCGAAGGGACCGGGGCCACCGGAGGCCCCGCAGGGGACGAGGGCCTGGCCGCCCAGGTTGCTCGAAGGGACCATGTAGTCAACTTCGCGCAGAAGACCGGCGGCCAGGTTCCAATGATAGGCGCTGGGAAGGCGCTTGCCGGCGAACGCGGCGTAGGCGGCGGCCTCGTACCAGCTGACGCCGGTGACCGGATAGTCCTCCGTCCCGGCCGGGCAGGCCCCCTGATCCCAAGTCGCGGGGCCCGGCCTCCCGGAGCGGTCGACGAAGTCGCGCATGGCCTCTTCCCAACCCAAGGCCTCGCCGTCCCGGACGAAGGGCTGTTCCCAATAGCGGCGGTCCCCATAGCCGCCCGCTTCGACGAAAACGCGGTATTCGCGGTTGGTGACCTCGTACCGGTCGATCCAGAATGCCCCCAGCGCCAAGGGAGGCACGGATCGGACCTGGAACTGGGACAGGGCGCAGATGCCGCCGGGAACGCGGACCATGCCGGGCGGGACGCGCCCGGCCTCGTCGAGACGGACGCGGATTAGTTCCGCCTCCCCCGCGGGGATGTTGATGCTCCCTTCGGTCTCGGCGAAGCCTGCCTGAACGATCCGCCAATGCTTGGGCCCGACGGACAGTCGCCGGTCCATGACGGGGGTCCGGCCCCAAAGGCGCCACGGGGCCTCGGGATCGTCGTAGGGGCGGATGAACGCTTCGGCGCCGGGGGGATCCGTTTCGATCGTGAGGCGCCCGGCGACAAGAGGCATGAGCTGGGCCAGACGGGGGCTCGAAGGCGCGATCCTCTCGACCCGCAGGGCCAGCTCATAGGCCCTCTCCTTGTCCGGCGTGAGGACCAGGCGCTCGATCTCGGGGAGCGCGATGTTGTCGGCCCAGCGGAGCCTCGATTGCCGGACGACGAGAAAAGCGGCGACCGCGGTCGCCGCCGCGGCCAGAACAGCCAGGCCGGCGATCAGGCCGATATTCCAGGGCGGCAGGGTCGGGAGCCCTGTCCGGGCTTCGGTCCCGCGCCGGGCCTGCTCGGCGCCCCGGCGTTCGCGGCCGGGCTCGCGCTCCGAGGACGTTCGTTCAAGCCATCGGTCGAGCTCGTCGGGATAGGCGAAGACGCGGGCCCGGGGCGAGCCGTCGAGACGATGGACGGGAAGCCCGTGCTCGCGCTCCCACAGCTGGCAGGTGCGGACGTTGCGGCCGAGGTGGTCGGCGATCTCCTTCCAGGATTCGAGGATCCGCCCTTTGTCCATCTGCCCTCTGGACTTGGCGAGAGGCTAGACACCTCTACGTCCATAATCTAGGTCGGGAGGCGCCGGTGGTCAAGAGAAAACATCGGGCCGGTCGGCCACGGCCCGGCGCGGCGGCGCTAGGCCAGGAGCGCGCGGGTCTTCGCCAGGGCTTCCTCGACGGCGCCGGGGAGGAGGGGGCAGATCCTTTCGGCGCGGAAGGAGCGCCAGTCGAAACTGAAGGGCCGGTCGGCCAAGACGACGCCGCTGACGGGGCCGCCGGGCGGCATCGCGACCTCGAACGGATAGCCCGTTCCGCGGCGGACGAGCGGGCAGGCGAGGGCAAGTCCCGTGCGTTCGTTGTAGTCCTGAGGCGACAGGACAAGGGCCTCGCGGCTTCGGGGAGGACCGGTGGCCCGCTGGCGGTTTTCGCCTCCGGCGACGCGAGCGGGGCGGGAGATCCGGACGACGTCGCCTCGGTCCGGAACATAGAAGACCTGTTTCATTCAATCCCTCCGATCGACGTTCCGCCCGGCCTTCGCTTCCCCGCTATTCGCCCTTCTCTTCGTCTTCTTCGAACGCGGCCCCGTCCTCTGACGGGTGGATATTCTCCGCATTCACTCCGGCCAGAAGCGTCGCGAGGTCCCAGCTCCGCTCCCTGTCCGTCCTGACGACGAGCCCGCGTTCGTCGAGCAGGAGCGTGACGGGCGCGTTCTCGGCCCAGCCCATCTCCTCGGCGAACGGCTTGGGAATGCGCAGAGCCAGGCTGTTGCCCCATTTCAAGATGCGCGCTTTTTTCATTAGGATTCAATAATGTATATACAATAGATAAACATTTTTTGATTCCAATGTCAAGAGCCCCGCGAGATTACAGGACTCCCACCTCCGGCGCCTCTTTGTCGCCAGGCATCTGCGGCATCCTCGGCTTGTCCGAGCTAATGGCGCGTGGTCCCGGCGAGCTAGGCTCTTCGGCGAACGCCGGGCGAAATTTCGTTCACTTGGTTGGGCCGCCGGTCCGGACGCTGATCCAACGGAGGCCTCGGAACGAACCGGCGTCCATGATCATGACGCGCGGCCCGACGGCGGTTCCGGCGTCCGGCTCGAGCTCGACGTCAAGATGCCCGGGGGCGATCACCGTGCTCTTAACCGACAGGCCGTCCAGGACCATGGCTCCGACGGATGCCACCGCGCCCAGGACGGGGAAAGCGACGGCCCGGAATCTATCTCTCGATGTTTGAATGTCGGGATCGAAGCCCAAGAAGGCGATCGGCGGGGCCCAGAGCAGGTTGGGCAGGATGACGGGCGCCCAGGCCTTGCGCTTCTTCAGCCGGATCTCGACCGGCCGGTAGCCGTCCTTCTCGATCCGGATGACGCCGGGCGCCCGCTTGGCCACAATCAGAGCCAGCGGGGTGACGCCCGCGAATTTCCCGTCGACGAAAACGGCGGCCCCGGCGGAACTCGCGGTCACGGTGACGCCTTGGCTTGTCCGCCCTAGGATCGTCACGCAGGCCGGACCGAGCCCGGCCGCGAGCATCAGGGCCAGGGCCGGAAGGGCCGCCTTGACTGGGCAACGCGCCATGGGTCGCTCCCCTCCGCTCAAGGAGCATAGCCCTGGGCGAGGCGCCTCGTCAAGGGCCCGAGACTTCGGCGAGCCGTGGCGGAAATAGGGGAATAGGTATTGTGTCCCCCATTTAGCGGCGGCCGGCGCGGACCGAGCGGGCGACGAGGAAGGCGCCGAGGGCCAGAAGGCCGAGGAGCCCAAGCCAGTAGGGCGGCCGTTCGAAGACCCCGAAGAGCTCGACCTCGAAGAAGGCCAGGGCCGCGAACACGATCCCGATC
>DSDX01000249.1 GCA_011048485.1 Candidatus Aminicenantota bacterium
CCTCTCCTTCGCCCTCCCCTCCCCCGCCCAGGACGAACCTTATGTCGTCCACGACACGAAGCCCGTCTTCATGCTGGGCCCCTACATCTCGTCCCTCTCCGAGACCGGGGCGACCATCGTCTGGCTGACCGACACGCCCTGTCACGCCAAGGTCGTCTATGGTCCCGCGGGCGAGCCCCTTGACCGGGAAGCCGACAACGCCAAGCACGGCCTCCTCCCCGTCGGCACGCTCCACACCGTGCATCTCTCCGGACTCGAGCCTGGCCACGCGTACGCCTACAAGGCCGTGGCCACGCGCGTGGTCAAGATGAAGGCCTACTGGCCCGAGAAAGGCCTCGCTGTCGAAAGCCCCGAGCGCTCGTTCACGACCTTCGACCGGGCCAAGCCGTCCGTCGCGTTCAGCGCCATCGCCGACACACACGAGGACAACTCCCGCGTCGCCGACCTCCTGAAAGCCGTCGACTGGCCGGCGACCGAATTCCTCGTCCACCTGGGGGACGCTTTCCACGGCGTCGAGAGCGAGGACCAGCTTGTCGGCCGCTGGCTCGGCCCGGCCGACCGGGCCCTGGCCGGCTCGAAAGCGCTCCTCTTCGTCCGAGGCAATCATGAGATGCGAGGCTCCTTCGCCCGCCGCGTCTTCGACTACGTCCCGACGCCCGAGAACCGCTATTACTACGCCCGCGACCACGGCCCCATCCATTTCATCGTCCTGGACACGGGCGAGGACAAGGCCGACGAGACCAATGTCTACGCCGGGCTGAACGAAGTCGAGGCCTATCGCGAGGAGGAGCTCGCCTGGCTCGAAAGGCACCTCGCGACCGACAAGCGCGCGGCCGAGGCCCCCTTCCGGGTCATCCTCCTCCACCAGCCCGACTGGGGCTGGACCCGGGACCGCGGCGACGAGTGGACAGCCCTCGCGAACAAGGCCAACGTCGACCTCGTCCTCGGCGGGCACTTCCACCGGCTTCGCGCCATCGAGCCGGGAACGCAGGGCAATGATTTCCTCGCCGTCGCCCTGGGGCAGGACCAGATCGCCAAGGTCGAGGCGTCCCGAACCGAGCTCAAGGTGACGATCACGGCCAAAGACGGCTCACCCGTCCAGTCGTTCACGCTCAAGGCCCGGCGCTAACCCGCGCTCTCTCTGCCACGCCCCTTCTTCGCCCTTCGAGGGATCGCCTCAAGGTCGATCCGGAGACGAGCCCCCGGCGCAGGGCTGCCTTCTTCCTACGGCGCCATCCGGTTCCAGTCCGGCGTCGCCTCCCCGAGAAGCGTCCGGACGAAGAAATCGTACATCTTACGGGTGCCGTACTCGCCCCCCATGCCGTGACCGCCGCCGGGGATGACGAGAAGGTCGAAGACCTTGTCGGCCTTGATCAGGGCGTTGACCACCTGCATGGTCGAGGCCGGATCGACGTTGGTGTCCATCTCGCCGACGATGAGCAGGAGCTGCCCTTTGAGCCGGTGGGCGTTGTCGACGTTCGACGAGGCGGCGTACTCGGGGCCGAGGGGCCAGCCCATCCACTGCTCGTTCCACCAGATCTTGTCCATGCGGTTGTCGTGGCAGCCGCAGGAGGAGACCGCGGCCTTGTAGAAATCGGGCTGAAAGAGGAGAGCGCCCAGGGCGTTCTGGCCGCCGGCCGAGTTGCCGTAGATGCCGACCCGGCTGATGTCGTAGTGGGGGTACTTCGCCGCGACGGCTTTGTGCCACAGGACCCGGTCGGGGAACCCGGCGTCGCCCAGGTTCTTCCAACAGACGTCGTGGAAGGCCTTGGAGCGGTTGCTCGTGCCCATGCCGTCGCATTGGCTGACGATGAAGCCCAGCTCGGCCAGGGCCCTCATGGAGCTGTAGGCCTGGAAGGACTTGGGAACGAAGGAGCTGTGCGGCCCGGCGTAGATGTACTCGATGACCGGGTACTTCTTTTTCGGGTCGAAGTCCGAGGGCCGGAAGATGACGCCCCAGATGTCGGTCCGGCCGTCGCGGGCCTTGGCGGTGAAGACCTCGGGCGCCTTCCAGCCGGCCTTGACCAGCGCCGTGATGTCCCCCTTCTCCACGGTCATGACGACCGATCCGTCCTTGGCGCTGCGGATGACGGTCGTCGGCGGGAGGTCGACCCGCGACCAGGTGTCGACGAGATAGGCCAGGTCGTCCGAATAGGCGACCGTGTGGTTGCCCTCGCCCTCGGTCAGGCGCGTGAGCCCGGTCCCGTCGAGGTTGACCCGGCAGGCGTCGATGAAGTAGGGGTCGCGGCCCGGCGTCATGCCGCTGGCCTGGAAATAGACCTGCCGCGCCTCCTCATCGACCTTGTCGACGGCGCGCACGATCCACTCCCCTTTCGTGATCCGGTGCTTGACCGTGCCGGTAGCGCCGTCGTAGAGGTAAAGGTGGTTCCAGCCGTCGCGCTCCGACATCCAGACGACCTCGCGGCCGTCGGCGATGTCGTGCCGGAACTTCTTGCCGCTGTAGCTGAAGAACGTCTCGGCTTGCTCGTCGACCACGGCCCGGGCCGCGCCCGTCGCTGCGTCGACCTCGACGATCCGGTAGACCTGATGTCCCCGCTGGTTGTACTCAAAGGTGAAGGCCCGGCCGTCCTTGCGCC
Source organism: Candidatus Aminicenantota bacterium (assembly GCA_011048485.1). GTDB lineage: Bacteria > Acidobacteriota > Aminicenantia > Aminicenantales > Saccharicenantaceae > RBG-16-66-30. The sequence continues at coordinate 2,598 of DSDX01000249.1, forward strand.
AGGCCGGCGCGTCGAGCTCGTAGGGATTGGCGAAGAGGGCGCTGTCGATCTCGATTCGCGCTTTCGTGGCGGCGTGGAAGAGGACGGGCCGTTCGATGTCGAGGGCGTCGCCCGGCTTGGCGTATTCCATCGAGTGGTACTTGGGCTGGAGCTGGTCGGCCGGCGAGGACTCGACGTACTGGATGACCCGGTGATGGCCGCGGCGCACGCGCAGGGCGACGAGCTTGGCCGAGTCGGGCGACCAGGCGATGGACCGGAAGGTGTAGTAGTCCCCTTCGGAGCCGTCATGGCTGAGGACGAATTCGGCCTTGCTCGCCTTGTCCCGGAGGCAGACGTTGTAGTTCCGGATGAAGGCCTCCCACTTGCCGTCCGGCGAGGCCTTGACCTCGCTCGAGGCGGCCTCGGGCGCGGGGCCACGGACCCACATGCCCATGCCGCCGCGGCGCTCGCGGGGGCCGCCCTGGCCTTCGGCCTTCTTGCAGACGTAGGTCTCGAGGTCGCAGGACCAGCGGGCGCCGAAGGCCGCGAACTGGACCGATCTCCCGTCCTCGGCGAAGGTCAGGGTGAAGAAGGGCAGCTCGAGCGGCTCGGCCTTCTCGCCGGAGGCCGCGGCGAGCGCCGCAGCCAGCCGGGTGTGATCGAAGGCGACGGCCTTCTCGCGCTTGGAGGCGTCGGCGATCCAGTACTCGTTGCCGCCAGGGACGGACTTGCGGTACCAGTAGCGGGCCGTTTTGCCGATCCACCCGCCCCGGTCGACGACGCTCAGGGCCAGGTCCGAGTACTTGGCCCGGAGGCTGGCCGCCCGCTCGTAGTCGGCCTTGGTGACCTGGGCGGGAGCAGATGGCGGAAGGGCAAGAAGAACAATAAGGGAAATCGCAACGGCCGTCGCGGCGACTTTCGCTTGGGAGCTGTTCATAACGCCTCCTCAGAAAAAAATGGGGGACACAATACTAATTCCCCAATTTTTGCCTGGCAAGAAAAAAAACAGGCCTTCTGCCGGTGCCGAGAGGGCGAAGCGCAGAGTTCTGCCCTAACCTGTACTAGTTTCTTGGCCTTTCCCAGCGCCACCCCTCCGCGCCCATTCCGGGGCGGCCCTGACGGTCCCGAAATTGGAGAAGCGTCTTCAGGACAGCGTCAACTGGCTGTGGGCCAGGCAGAGAAGCGTCCGGACCGGGACGCCGTACGGGCAGGCGGCCTCGCAGAAGCCCTGGCACGTCCGGCAGTTGTCGGCGTGAGCGGCCTCAAGCGCGGCGTACTCGGCCATGGCGTATCGCTCGCTCCCCTGGGCCTCGAAGTAGTGGTTATAGCGCATGATCGTGTTGACCGGGACGCCATGGGGACAAGACGGCTCGCATAAGCCGCAAGCGTGCCGGCAGTAAAGCGGGCCGCAATCGCGCTCATAGGACGCGAGCAGGCCCTTCTCCCCGCCGCTCAGCCCCGCCCCGGACAGGGCCAGCGAGCTCTGGACATCCTCGAACGTGTTGAAGGCCAGGTTGAGCGTGTGGACGCGCAGGTCGGCCAGGACGAACTTGAGCGCGGCCGCCTTGACCTCGGCCGGAGTCTCGAGGCCGTTCTTCTGGATGAATGACTCGGCCTGCTTGGCCGTCTCTGCCATTTGGGCCATCGACTTCTGCAGCCTCTCGTCGATCGGCTGGCCGTCCTTCTTCAGCCGCTCGATGCGGCTCATCGTGTCGTAGTAGCGGCCGAGGGGATTCGATTTCATGATGGTCACGCCGAGGCCTTTCTTGGAGGCCGCCTCCAGGACCTTGTCCCCAGGCTCCCGCTGCAGGAAGTTGTAGACGACAAGGAGGACGTCGAAGCGCCCGTCCTCGACGGCGGCCAGGAGGATATCCTCCATGGGCTCGCCCCGCCCCGGCGTGCGGCTGCCGTGCGTGCCCGCGCCCGTGAACCGGACCTTGCCCTTCTTCTTGAGCTCGGCGACGGCCTGATGATAGACCTCGTCCTTGACCGAAGCCGCCGACGGGGGATTCATGAGCAGGCAGTCGACGTAATCGGTCTGGAGCCGTGCGAGCGACTGGTCGAGCCTGGCCTCGACGGCGGCCGCGTCGGCCAGCCCATCCAGCCTCAGCTTGGTGGTGATGAAGAAGGACTTGCGGTCGCGCCCCTTGATGGCCTCGCCGATGCTGCTTTCGGCCTGGCCGCGGCCGTATCCCTCGGAGGTGTCGAAATAGTTGACGCCGGCGTCGAGGGCGGCCTTGAGGACCTCGGGCGGGAAGGTCTGGGAGGTCCCGATACCGATGTCGGAGACCTTGAAACCCGTCCGGCCCAGCTCGCGGTACGACCTGATCTTGGGCGCGGCCTCGGGGGCGGCCTGGCCCCCGCGGGCGGCGGCCGGCCCGGCGGCCAGAGTCGTCCCCACGCCGGCCAATCCCGCGGCCGACGCCTTGATGAAATCCCTGCGATCCATGCCTTTCCGCGTGCTCATGGTCTCTCCCTCCTGACCGCAATTCCTATCGATTATATCATGCTCGCCCCACCGCCCAAAAAAAGGTCCTTCTCCAATTTCCCGGGACCACCTCTCGAGGCGGCGAGGGAATTTGCCTCGACGATCCCCGTAGCGGAGGGGGACCCGCGCAGCGGGGGAACCGGCGGGACTGGTTCCCAGGGGTTCCGGGGAGCGAGAGGCTATTCCCGAGCAAAGCCGCAGAGAGGGACATCCCGGAATCGGGAGAAGAGCCAAAATAATGGGTAGAAAAAGGGCACGAACCCGCACCCCGGGGCCGCGCCCTCGGAAATCAGTCGAAAAAAGAGTCGTTCGGCGGTCAGACCTTCTTCTTGGCCGTCCACTCCGTCTCGCGGTCCATCCGCATGGTCGTGCCCTTCATGGTGTCCCCATCGACGGTCCCCTTGTACTCCATAGTGAACTCGCCGCGGGGGGTCTCGAAGGAGGCCTTCCACTGGATGGCGTTGCCCTCGACTGTGCCTTCGGCCTCGATCGTGCGGGCCTCGCCGCCGGGAGGTCCGGGCATGGTCATGGTGACCTTGATGGCGTTCCCGTCCTGGGTAATGACGATCTCGCTTTCCCTCATTTCGCCGCCGCGTCCCGGCGTCGACATGATCCAGGTCCCGGAGACGTCGACGGCCCAGGCCGAGAGGGCGAGGACGGCCAGGACGGCCAGCGCTGTAAGTGAGGCTTTCTTCATGGTGATGACACTCCTTTTTAGTTTGATAAGAATTTAGCCTTCAGCCGTTTAGACTGTGGATGGGTCGCGTTTCTTCCCCCCGAGGCCCCCCCGGGCCGCTTATTTCTCCTGATAGACGACGGCCAGGACGAGCCGCCCGACGGCCCCCAAGGTGTCCTTGTCGATCTTGTCCAAGGTGTCCCCGACCGTGTGCCAGCTGGGAAAGAAGCCTCCCCGGCGGGCGTCGTAGTCGATGATGTCGACGGTCGGGATCCGGGCGTGCTGGTTGACGTAGAGGTGGTCGTCGATGAGGGGATCGGACTCCCTCTCGACGAAGTATTTCGAAAGACCCAGGCCGCGGGCCGCGGCCCAGACCTTCTTCACGACTTCGGGGGCGAAATACATCGACGTCCCCTCCATGGGGA
>DSDX01000250.1 GCA_011048485.1 Candidatus Aminicenantota bacterium
GTCCCGGCGGTAGTACATGGCCTCGAAACGGATCCGGCCGCAGGCGTCGTAGATCTTGCCCATGGCCCCGGCCAGCGTCCCGTCCGAGGCGCAGACGCCGAGGACCCGGCCCCCCGTCGTCACATAGCTGTCGTTCTCGGACTTGGTCCCGGCGTGGAAGACCGTCACCCCGGGCACGGCCTCCGCCTCGGCCAAGCCGGATATCGCCTTGCCTTTCTCGTAGCGGACGGGATAGCCGCCCGAGGCCACGACGACGCAGCCTGACGGCTTGGCCGACCAGCGGACCTCGGTCCGCAGGACGTCGCCGTCGACGGCCGCCTCCAGCAGATCGACGAGGTCGCTCTCCAGGCGGACCATCTGGGGCTGCGTCTCCGGGTCCCCGAAGCGGCCGTTGAACTCGAGGACCTGGGGCCCGGCCTCGGTGATCATGAGCCCGGCGTAAAGGACGCCCTTGAACCTCCGCCCTTCCTCGAGCAGGCGGGTGACGGCCGGCGTGATGACCGTCGAGACGACCTCGTCGAAGAGCCTTTCCGTCATGAGCGGCGAGGGCGAGATGGCCCCCATGCCCCCCGTGTTCGGCCCCTTGTCGCCGTCATAGGCCGCCTTGTGGTCCATGGCCGAGACCAGGGGCTGGACCCGGACGCCGTCGGAGACGACGATGAACGAGACCTCGCGGCCGCGCAGGTGCTCCTCGATGACGATGCGGCGCCCGGCCTCCCCGAACTTCTTCTGGACCAGCATCTCCCCGGCCGTCTCCTCGGCCTTCTTCGGGGTGGCGCAGACGACCACGCCCTTGCCCGCCGCCAGGCCGTCGGCCTTGACGACGACGGGAAACCCGAATTCGCCCGAGGCCAGGATCTTCCGGGCCTCATCGAAGTCGCCGGCGATCTTGAACCGCCCGGTCGGGATGCGGTGGCGTTCCATGAACTGCTTGGCGAAGACCTTGCTGGCCTCGATCTCGGCCGCTTTTTTCGTGGGGCCGAAGATCCGCAGGCCCCGGCGCTCGAACTCGTCGACGATGCCCATGGTCAGGGGGATCTCGGGGCCGACGACGGTCAGGCCGATCTTCTCCCTCTCGGCGAGGTCGGCCAGCCCGGCGATGTCGGTCTCGGGCAGGGGCACGTTCTCGGCGACGAGCCGCGTCCCGCCGTTGCCGGGCGCGCAGTAGACCTTTTCGACGCGCGGGCTCTTGGCGATCCTCCAAGCCAGCGCGTGCTCGCGCCCGCCGGAGCCGACGACGAGGACCTTCACGGGCGGGCTCCCGCGGCCCGGCCCAGGTTCTCGACGAACGCGGCCGCGTACCCGGGATCGGGGATGACGCTGGCCAGGATCCTCGCGGCCAGGGGCAGCGCCTCCACGGGCGGCAGCGTGTAGCCCATGACCAGGAAGTCCTTCCGGTAGCGGGCCACCTCTTCGCCGACCGGCTTGTTCCGGACGATGATGTCGCTCATCAGCCCGGCCAGGGTGTCGAAGTCCTTTTCCGTCATGCCGAAGCGGGTCATCTCCTGGACGCCGAGCCGGATGCCGCTCGATTCGAGGAAGCTCGCGTCGTCGGGCAGGGCCTGGTAATTGGTCAGGACGTTGTTCGTCTCCAGCCGCCGGGCGATCTCCATGCCCGGCCCGAAGTCCTTGACCCGGATGATGACCTGATGGGTCTCGGTGTAGCCGTCGGCCGGGTCCCCCTCGACCGTGACGCCGTGGGCGTGGAGGGCCTTGGCCAAGGCCTTGGCGTTCCTCCGGACCTGGTCCTGGAAGGGCTTCTTGAAGGCGTTCATCTCGTACGCGGCCATGAGCAGGCCGAGGAGCGTCCCGAGGTGGTGGTTGCTGGTCGAGCCGGGGAAGGCCCGGCCCTTGATCTCGATCCAGAGCGGGCGGAGCGGAGAGCCCTTGGGCAGGTTCCCGGCGACGACGCCGCGCTGGGTCCCGAAGAAGGTCTTGTGCGTGCTCCCGGTGACGAGGTCGGCGCCCTCCTCGAAGGGGGCCTGGAAGGCCCCGTAGAGGCCCAGGACGTGGGCCATGTCGAACATCAGGACGGGCCGTTCCTTCCAGTCGCGAACGATGTCGGCGACGAACGCGACCGGCTCGCGGTAGAGGAACATGCTCTTGCCGAAAACGATGAGCTCGGGCTCGTGGGCCTCGAGCAGGCGGCCGAGCGCCTCGGGATCGGGCTTGTAGGGATTGTCCTTGCGGACGGGCAGGTTGAGCACGCGCTCCTTGCCGGTCGCCGGGTCCTCCTCGACGTAGTTGAAGAGGGCCCCCATGGGCTGGGCGCTGAGATGGCCGCCGTAGATGAGATCGTTGTTGAAGACGAGGCGGATGCGGCGCGAGAGCTGCCCCTCGGCCCGGCCCCGGTTGAGGAACCGGACCAGGCCCTTGAAGACGACCTCGTTGGCCATCTGGCCGCTGATCGGACGGAGCTCGATGTCGGAACAGCCGAAGAAGTCCGCCATTTCCTTCCGGCACTCGACCTCGACATCGCGGATGAAATCGGTGCCCTGGTAGAAATAGACCTCCTCCCCTTTCATGGTCCGGTGCTCGGCGTACCGGCCGGCCGGATCGGCGATCTCGCACATCTTGACGAGGAGCGACGGCGTCGACTCCGAGGGGATGAGGTTGAAACAGTCCCGCTGGCGCCAGGCGCTGTTCCGCTCGGCTTTGGCGGCGAGGTCGCGGGCTTTGTCGGCGAGTGGGCGCATGGGGGTCCTTCCTTATAGGATTATTTGAAAGTTTCGTCCTCGATGTCGCTGATCTTCTGGATCCGCCGGGCGTGGCGGCCGCCCTCGAACGGGGTCGCGAGCCAGATCTTGACCAGGCGGAGGGCCGTGTCGAGGGTCTGGGTCCGGCCGCCCAGGGTCAGGCAGTTCGAGTCGTTGTGGCTCCGGCTGACCTCGGCCGCGTACTCCGACGGGCAGGGCGTCGCCCGCAGGCCCTTGAACTTGTTGGCCACGATGGCCATGCCCAGCCCCGTGCCGCAGACGAGGATGGCCCGGTCGCAGTCGCCCTCGACGACGGCCCGGGCGGCCTTGGCCCCGTAGTCGACGTAATCGACGGATTCCCGCGGCCCGCAGCCGAAGTCCACGAAGGGGTGGCCGTGCGTCCGGAGGTATTCGGCGACGCCCTCCTTGAGATCGTAGCCGGCGTGGTCGGAGGCGAGAGCGATCTTCATTCCGGTCTCCTTTCCCTCCCCCCCCGCCGGGGCCTCCGGGCCTATCGCCGCTCGAGGAACCGGGCCGCTTCGGGCATGACCTCGATGGCCTTGAGGACGACGGGGTCGTTCTCCCGGGAGACCTTCATCCCCGCTTCGACGCCCCAGATGGCCCCGGCGATCTCCCGCTCGAGCTCGCGGCGGATCTCCGGTTCGGCGGCGCCGAACGCGGCTTCGTCGTACTCGACCTGGCGGGTCCCCAGGTACCTGCGGAAATCGGCCACGACCTCGTCGGTGACGACGAACGACGCGCCGACCTGGATCTTGCCGGCCGCCGCCGCTCGGCCCCCGGGGGGGTCGCTCGGGAAGACGAACTTCCGGCCGAGTTCGGTCTGGTGCTGGACGAATTTCCGGGCGTAGCCGAAGAACTCGCCCCGGATCCGGAGCCGCCCCGTGAGCGGCTTGAGCAGGGAATCGACGGCGTAGTCGGGGGTGATGCCGCCCTGGCCGAGGACCTTCCGGCCGCGGGCGGTGTAATGGATCATGCGGCTGTCCTCGGGGGCGCGCTTGCTGGTCAGGTAATCGTCGAGGTGGCTGTAATCGCGCTGGATGGACCGGCCGCTCGGCGTCAGGTACTTGGCCACGGTCAGCGCCACGGCCATGTCGGGGGCCAGGGGGAAGACCGTCTGGACCAGGCCCTTGCCCCAGGAATCCTCCCCGACGACCAGGCCTCGGTCGTGGTCCATGACCGCCCCGCTGACGATCTCGGAGGCGCTGGCCGTGCCCTGGTCGATGAGGATGACGAGCGGGAGGTCCTCGTACTGCCCGTCGGCGTAGGCCGAGAACTTCTGGTCGTAGCGCGGGTTGCGGCCGTCCATCGAGACGATGAGCGAGCCCCGGGGCAGGAACAGGTCCGAGACCTCGATCGAAGAGGCGAGGGCGCCGCCCGTGTTCAGGCGCAGGTCCAAGACCAGGCTCTTCATCCCCTGGCCGGCCAGCTTGGCCAGCGCATCCTCCAGCTCCCGGGGCGTCTCCTCGCCGAAGTTCCGGATGTAGATGTAGCCGACGCCGCCGTCGAACAGGAACACATAGGGCACGCTGAGGAGCGGGATCTCCTCGCGGGTGATGGTCAGGTCGAAAGGCTTGTCGGTCCCGTCGCGGACCATGGTGACGGTGACCTCCGTGCCTTTCTCGCCGCGGAGCTTCTGCATGGCGTCGTAGCTCGAAATGGGCACGGTCGACTCGCCGTCGATCCGCGAGATGACGTCGCCGGGGAGGACGCCCAGCCGCCAGGCCGGCCCGCCCTCGATCGGCGCGATGACGACGATGGCGTCGCCCTGTTTCTGGATCTGCATGCCGACGCCGAAATACTTGCCGGTGTAGTCCTCGCGCATCCGCGAGAAGCTCGAGGGATCGAGGAAATAGGAATGGGGGTCGAGCGTGTCGAGGGTCCCCTTGATCGCGGCCACGGCCAGGTCTTCCGTTTCGAGCGGCTCGTAATAGCCGTCCTCGAGGACGTCCGCGATGCCCCGGGCCTTGGTCAGGGCGGCCGACCAGAGGTCCTCGTCCCGAGACGGGACGGGCAAGACCACGAGGACGGCCAGGACCAGGGGAACGAGCCGATTTTTCATAGACTCCACGTGGCCATTATTTTACCATTCGCCCCGGCCGGTGTAAAGCCGCGGGCGCCCCGGGACGAGGCCCCCTCTCGAGGCGGCGAGGGATCGGCGGGAAGCGGGAGAAGAACCGCGCTTTGGGCGCCCGGCGGGGCCGTGCTATAATACCGGCTCGAGAAACCCATGTTCGGCAGCATCGGACCCGCGGAACTCGTCCTCATCTTCGTCATCGCCCTGCTCGTCTTCGGCCCCAAGAAGCTCCCCGAGATCGGCCGCTCCGTCGGCAAGGCCCTCCGGGAGTTCAAGAAGACGTCCGAGGAGATCAAGGGCCGCATCGAGGAGGAGATCGAGGCCTCGGAGATCAAGGACATCCGCAAGGACATCCAGGCCGGCGTGGACGGCATCAAGTCCGAAGTCAAAAGCTTCACGGACGACCTCACCAAGGACACGGAGACACATGAGACTGGGGAAGGGCCGAAAGTCACCTGACGAGATGACCTTCCTCGAGCATCTGGATGACCTCCGGAAGCGGCTCTTCTACTCCGTCGTGGCGCTCATCGCCGGCTTCATCCCGGGCTGGATCTTCTCCAAGGAGATCTACGCCATCCTGGCCCGCCCGGTCACCCAGTACCTGCCCGCGGGCACCAAGCTGGCCTTCACCAGCCTGACCGCGCCGTTCATGCTCTACGTCAAGGTGGCCTTCCTGGCCTCGCTCTTTCTCATGTCGCCCTTCGTCTTCCTCCAGCTCTGGTACTTCGTCGCCCCCGGCCTCTACCAGCGGGAGAAGAAGTACGTCATCCCGTTCGTGATGATGACGACGTTCTTCTTCTCGCTCGGGGCCGTCTTCGGCTACTACGTCGTCTTTCCCTGGGCCTGCCGGTTCTTCCTGACGATCGCCTCCGATTTCCAGCCGGTCATCACGGTCGACCAGTATTTCGGCCTCGTCCTCAAGGTCCTCCTGGGCATCGCTCTCGTGTTCGAGCTGCCCACGCTCGTCTTCTTCCTGGCCAAGATGGGGCTGATCACGGCCGGTTGGATGATCCGGAACTTCAAGTACGCCGTGCTCCTCGTCTTCGTGCTCGCGGCCGTGATCACGCCGACGCCCGACATCATCACCCAGAGCATCGTCGCCGTGCCCATGCTGGCCCTGTACGGCCTCAGCATCCTGATCGCCCTCGTCGTCGGCCGGGGCAAGGCCAAGGCCCGGCGGGCGGGGACGGAACGGGCGGGATAGGAAGAGGAGCGCCGGGCCATGGACGGACGCCTGATCATCAACGGCGAGCGCGTCGAGGCCGCCGAGAAGCTCGTCTCCGAGAATCCCGCGACGCTCCGGCCCGTGGGCGAGGTCTCGGTCGCGGCCCGGGAGCATTGCGATCGGGCCGCGACCGAGA
>DSDX01000248.1 GCA_011048485.1 Candidatus Aminicenantota bacterium
ATCCAGCGGGGACGCGAGGTCGGCATGCGCAAAGCCGTCGGAGCGACGCGCGGGCAGGTCGCCGGGCAGTTCCTCGGCGAGGCCTTGCTCCTGTCGTTCCTATCCATGGGCCTGGCCCTGGGGGCCGCGCCGGCCCTCATGCCCGCTTTCAGCCGTCTGGCCGGGACCGACCTGACCTTGTTCGGGTCCGATCCCTCGGGCCTCATCGGACTACTGGCCCTGGCGGCTACGGTTACCGGGCTCCTGGCCGGGAGCTACCCGGCCTACCTCCTGTCGTCGTTCCAACCCGTCGAGACCCTGCGCCACCGCGCCGCCGCGCCGACCGGAGCGGCTCGCTTCCGCCAGGTCCTCTTCGTCTTCCAGTTCGCGGCCTCGGTCGTGATCCTCATCGGCGCCATCGTCGTTTCCCGGCAGCTCCGTCTCATCAAGTCCTTCGACCTGGGGCTCGACAAGGACCAGGTCGTCACCCTGGAGAACAACCTCCAGATCTACGGCCAGATGGACGCCTTCAAGCAGGACCTCCTGGGCCGCCCCGGCATCCTCGCCGCGGCCTACGGAGGGCAGCGCCCGATCGACGTCGGGCAGACGATCGGGGTCGATTGGGACGGCAATCCCGAGTCCATCCCGGCCCGCATCGGCTACTTGATGGCCGACTACGATTTCTTCGAGGTCTTCGGGATGGACATCGTCCGCGGCCGGGGCTTCTCCCCCGACTTCAACGACGCGGAGGCGGACACCTGCGTCGTCAACGAGACGGCGGCCCGGATGTTCGGCTGGGAGGACCCCATCGGCCGGACGATCATCTGGTCCCAGCCCTCGATGGACCCGGCCCGACTGCGCACCCGGATCGTCGGCGTGGTCAAGGACTTCTACGACCGGTCCCTGCACTCCGGCATCCGGCCGTTCATGATGCGGGTCTGGAAACCCTGGAACAGCTTCATCTTCATCAAGGTCGACAGCCCTCGGGCAAGCCAAGCCTTGGCCGGGATCGAAGAGTCGTTCCGGAAGTTCGCGCCGGACTATACCTTCGACTACGAGTTCATGGACGATTACTTCGCGCGTCAGTACGCCGACGAGAGCCAGCAGGGCCGGTTGTTCAACGTCTTTGGCGGGCTATCGCTCGTCATCGCCGCCCTGGGCCTCTTCGGGCTGGCGGCCTACAGCGCCGAGAGGCGGACCAAGGAGATCGGCGTCCGCAAGGTCCTGGGCGCCTCCGTTTCGGGGCTGACGACGCTCCTGACCAAGGACTACTTGGCCCTGGCCGGTACGGCCTTGCTCATCGCCTGGCCGGCGGGATACTATTTCATGAGCCGATGGCTCGGTGGGTTCGTCGAGCGGACGCCGCTCAGTCCCTGGGTCTTCCTGGCCGCGGCGGCGGCGATGCTCGTCGTCGTCGTTGTCGCGGTCGGCTCCCGGACGCTCCGGGCCGCCCGGGCCAACCCGGTCGACTCCCTGCGCTACGAGTAAGCGCTGCCGGCGGACCGGGCATCGATGTCGGAAGGCCTTTGAGTTCGTTCCCGCCAAGCTAGGTTCCTGGCTCGGCCTCTCCGGGGAGGCGGTCAACCGGCTCGTTGCGGGCGAGACGGCCGTCGACATCGGACCCTTGGAGCGAGTCAATAGCGGACTTCGGTCTCGACGACGAAGAACTTGTACTCCTCATAGCGGATGGTCGCCTCCGAGTACCGGTGGATCCCTCTCGTCGAGCGATAGTCCTCGCGGATGACCAGGCGGTCGGGGAAGCGGATGCCGTTCTTCTCGACGCCGTAAAAGCCGACGACGGACACCTGGGGTTCGGCCTGGCGGCCGATGGCCTTGGCCGTCGCCAGGATCTTGCCGTAATTCCCCAGCGAGCGCTGGTCCCACTCGATCTTGACGATAGCGAAGTCCCTCTTCCTGATCCAGGCCTTGCCGTAGATGAGACCCGGCTCCTCCGGCCCGGACGGAGCCGCTTCGATAAGATAGGCTTTTTCGCCCTCGATTTCCTCTTCGCCGACGAGGGTGTAGGCGTGCTTCGGCCGCCAGTATTCGCTGAAAAAGCCGCCCGGCCCGAACACCAGGTACTTGTGCTTGTAGATCCTGGTCTTCAGCCCGGCGTCGGGCTCGTTGCGCGGCTCCTTCCCTTCCTTGAGCAGGGTCCGCTTCTCCTCGATCGTATCCCCTTTCCGGACCAGCTGGTAATCGTACTCGAGCGAGACGCTCGTCACGCGCCTCAGGGAGCCGGATGTCGTGACCGCGCTGATCAGCCGCGGCGGATCGAAGAGCCGCTCCTCGATCCGCTCCCGGCAGACGAAGTGGAGCGAGACCTTGCCCAAGTCGCGGCAGTAGATCTCCGTCTTTTCGAGGATCCGCTCGAGGACGTCCGAGCCGGGAGCGTCCTGAGCGGCCGCGGGGCGCGACTCGCCGGGCGCCGAGGTCCCGGCGACAAGGGTCAACAGGATCAAGACCGCCAGGGTCATGATATTTGTCCATGACCAATGGCGATGTTCGCGGCCGACGGTCCTCAGGGCGCCCATTCAACGGCTCCAGCCGGCCTTTCCCATAGCGGAAGGGAGGATATCGCCGCCCGGAACACGAGTCAAGCGCTCAAGATCCGGCGGTCCGTTGCCGCTGAAAGGCCCCAACATCATGATCGGGAACACGCACCGATTTCAAGAGAAATCGAAACTTGGACCCGCGCGATCAGTGCCGGCCGCCGCTCGAATCCGGCCTTCGTCCGTCGCCGCGGCGGGCCGACCGGAACATCGCCAGCGACGCGTAGAGGATCACGGCGACGACGACCCATTTGAGGGCCGCGAGAGGAAGCGACTTAACGACCGTGGCCGCGAGAAAGACCGCGGGGATCCCCAGGACTGTCAGCCCCAGGGCCGCCTTCCGGTCATAGGCCCCCTCCCGGATGAACCGGGCCCCCGCCCCGGTCATGAGGAACGCGCAGGCGCCCATCATGATCGGGAAGGCGACTCTCGGGCTCAGACCGAGAGCATAGACGAGGGCCATGGTCGGGGCGTAGAAGCCGATCCCGATCGTCGACAGCGCCCCGAGGACGGCGATGACGGCCGCGGCGAGCGGCAGGCGCCAACCCTCGAGACCGACGGCTTCCCCTCCGGCCGGGATCAGGCCGAGTTGGCCCGCGGCCATCCCAGCGGCGACCGCGATGAGCGCGATCCCCATCCCGATCCTGATCCGCCGGACGGAGAGCCTGGCCACGATGCCCGCGCCGAAGACCGCCCCGGCCAGGGAAGCGAGCATCAGGACAACCAGCGTCAGGGCCTCGACCCTGACCGCGGTGATAAAGAACAGCGCCTGGACGACGACCGGCAGGGTGTGGCCGACGTTCATCGTCCCCGGGATGAGCCGGTCTTCGACGAGCCGGCCGAACTTGTAGAGGGCGGTGGTCGGGGCGAAGCTGCCGACGCCGAGAGTGTCGAAGAAGTTCGTTACGAAGCCGATGCCGAGCAGCGCCGGCCAGGCCTTCGCGCTCCAGCCCGCTTCGTGCTTGAGAGCGTCGCGGACGTAAACGGCCCCGAAAACGGCCGCGGCCGCGGACAGAACGCCAAGGATGATGGCTGTCATCGGTGCCCGCGCCCATGATAGCGGCCGCCCGCGCGTTGTCAAGATCGCGGCGCCTCGTTCGATCGTCTCGTGTGAACATGCCTTTCGCCCTCCGACCGCTTGACTTGCCCGAAGGGCGTCGGATATCCTTCGCACAGAACGCCGCGCGACGAGAGGTCTCCTCATGAGAGCACGCTTGAGCCTTCCCGGAGCGGTCGCCCTCCTGGCCCTTCTGGCCGGTCGTCTCGCGGGCGGCCCGCTCCTTTTCGACCGGGCGGAGTACGCCGCCCGCCGGGCCCGGCTCATGGACCGGATCCCGGACGGCGTCGCCATCGTCCTGGGCGCGGCGACGCCGTCCGGGGACCGCGAATTCCGCCAGGGCCACGATTTCGCCTACCTCACGGGCGTCGACATCCCGGACGCCTATCTCGTCGTCGACGGCGTCCGCCGCGAGAGCCTCCTCTTCTTCACGATCGGCGAGAAAGCGGCCGAGGGCGAGGGGCTCCCCCTTGAGCTCGTCCGGGACGCGAAGGGCGTGACGGGGATCGAGCGCGTCCTCCCGGCCGAGCAGTTCGGGACGACGCTGGCCGGCCTGAGCCACCGGGTCCGGGTCTTCTACACCATGTTCAAGCCCGAGGAGCTCGGCCCCGAGAACTCCAACGAGAAGCTCAACGCCCTGCAGAGGACGATGACCCTTAATCCCTGGGACGGCCGCCTGACCCGGGAGCTCCAGTTCGTCAGGAACCTCCGCGACAAGTTCCCCCAGGTCGAGGTCCGCGACTGCTCGCCCTTCGTCTGGGACCTGCGCAAGGTCAAGTCTCCGGCCGAATTGGATATCCTCCGGCACGCAGCTCGGATAGGCGTCGAGGGCCACAACGCCCTGATCCGCTCGACCCGGCCCGGGGTCACGGAGAAGGGGTTGGAGGCCGTCTTCGAGTTCGTCTGCCGGGCGTCGGGGGCCGTCGACATGGCCTACACGCCCATCCTGATGTCCGGCAAGAACCACGCCTTCGGTCACTACCACAAGTACGACCGGACCCTTCGGGAGGGGGACTTCGTCATCCTCGACGCCGGCCCCGACTGGGAGGGCTACCACGCCGACATCTCGACGAGCTTCCCGGCCTCGGGCCGGTTCACGGCGCGCCAGAAGGAGCTTTACGAAGCGGCCTTGGCCGTGCGCGAGGCCTGCCTGGCCAACTATCGCCCCGGGGTCACCTTCAAGCAGGTGGGCGAGGCGGTCGACGCCCTGATCCAGGCACAGGGGATGGAGAGGTTCGACCAGGACTTCCGCGGCATCGTCCGCTACGGCGGCTACAACCACATGATCGGCCTGGCCACCCACGATGTCATGGGGACGTTCGCCGGGCCCGACGAGGTCCTCGCCCCCGGCTACGTCTTCGCTTGCGACATCCAGATCTTCCGGCTCGACGAGGAGATCGGCGTGCGGATCGAGGACACGGTCGCCGTCACGGCAAAGGGCTGTGAGAACCTCTCGTCCGGCGTCCCCCGGACGGTCGCGGAGATCGAGACCCTGATGAAAGGCGAAGGCCTCCTTCAGCTCTACGAGGCCTCCCGCCCGAAGCGAGCACGGAGGTGAGGCCATGAAGAAAGCGGCTCTGTCCGTTCTCCTCGTCCTGGGCCTATCCCCGCTCGCCCCGGGCCAGGCCGTGGACTGGTCGGCCAAGGCTCTTCAGCAGGAACGCTCCCGGACCTATGACGCCCTGCATTACCTGATCAAGATCAAGCTCGACCTCGACGACCGGAGCTTCGAGGGCGCGACGACGGTCACCGCGGCCTCCCTGCGCGAGGGCCTCACGACCTTCGTCCTTGACGCCGAGGAATACACGGTCGCCTCGGTCGTCGGAGCCGACGGGGAGCCCCTCGCCTTCGAGCAGTCCGACAAAACGCTCACGGTCCGGCTGCCCAGGCCCGCCAAGTTCGGCGAGGAGATCGCCTTCACCTGCGCCTATCACGGCCGGGACCCGAAAGCCGGGCTGAAGTTCGTCGAGGCGGCGGCGGACCACCCGCGGCTCGTCTTCTCGGACTCTTGGCCCGAGAACGTCCATCACTGGTTCCCCTGCTACGATTACCCGAACGACAAGGCCCGGAGCGAGATCGTGGCCACGGTGGAGAGGGGGCTCAAGGTGGCCGCGAACGGCCATCTCGTCGGCGTCGTCGACGATCCGGCGGCCGGGACGGTGACCTATCACTGGTCCCAGGACCTGCCCCACTCGACCTACCTCATCTTCCTGGCCGCGGCGCCGTACGTCGTCGTCCGCGATTTCTACGGGACCCTGCCGGTCAACTACTGGGTCTACCCCCAGGACGCCGCCAAGGCCGCGGCGACCTACGGCAAGACGCCGAAGATGATCGAGTTCTTCAACGGGCTCTTCGGTTACGATTACCCCTGGCAGAAGTACGACCAGGTCTCGGTCCCCTCGGGCGGCGGGGCCGAGAGCACCTCGGCCACGGCCATGACGCACCGGATCATGGTCGACGAGAGGAACGAGCCCGACTTCACGGCCATCGGCATCGTGTCCCACGAGCTGGCCCACCAGTGGTGGGGGGACCTCATCACGCTCCGGAGCTGGGCCCACACCTG
>DSDX01000003.1 GCA_011048485.1 Candidatus Aminicenantota bacterium
ACCGGATCGTCCCCTCGCTCGAGGATGTCTTCATCCACAAGATCGAGGAGCAGGCCGGCCCGGAGCGCAAGGGATCGGCGCCATGAAACGTCCGCTTCCGCTCGTTTTCGTCCTCCCCGTCATGCGCAAGGAGATCCGCCAGATCCGGCGGGACACGCGGTCGCTCATCTTCATGATCCTCCTGCCGGCCTTCCTCATGATCATGTTCGGTTTCGCCCTCAACTTCGACGTCAAGCACGTCCCGCTGGCCGTCGTCGACCAAGACGGCAGCCGGGCCAGCCGGGAGCTCGTGGACAGGTTCCGGACGACGGAGTACTTCGACATCGAGGCCGTCCTCGAGCGGACCGGCGACATCGACGGACTGATGGCCCGCGAGCGGATCAGGGCCGCCCTGGTCGTCCCCGAACGCTTCGCCGAGGACCTGCTGGCCGGCCGGAGCCCGTCGGTCCAGTTCATCCTCGACGGCGCCAACGCCTTGAGCGGTTCGACCGCGGCCGGCTACGCCGCGGCCATCCTCCAAAGCTATTCGCAGAAGGTCACCCTCGAGGCCATGGGTCGGAGAGGCCGCGGCCGACCGAGCCTGCCGCTCGAGACCGAGGTTCGCGTCTGGTACAATCCCGAGTTGCGGAGCGCCCGTTTCCTCGTCCCCGGCCTGATGGCCTTCGTCCTGATGGTCATTCTGACGACCTCGACCGCCTTCTCCATCGTCCGGGAGAAGGAACGGGGGACGATGGAGCAGATCAGCGTCTCGCCGCTCCGGCCGACGGCCCTCATCGTCGGCAAGCTCATCCCCTACGTCCTCATCTCCATCGTCTCGGCCCACATCGTGCTCGGGCTGGGCTGGGTCCTCCTGGGTGTCGCCGTCAAGGGCAGCTATCTCCTCCTGCTCCTCAGCATGGTCCTGTTCCTTGTCTGCGGCCTGGGCCAGGGCCTCCTCGTCTCGGCCATCAGCCGGACCCAGCAGGTGGCCTTCCTCGTCTCCGTGATCATGACCATTCTGCCGACCTTCATCCTCTCGGGCTTCGTCTTCCCCATCCGGAACATGCCGGATGTCATCCAGCTCGTCACCTACCTCATCCCGGCCCGCTATTTCCTCGTCGCCCTGCGGGCCATCATCCTCAAGGGCGCCGGCTTTCCGGCCTTTTGGGACCAGCTCCTGGCCTTGGCGGCCTTCGCCTTCGGGTCCCTGACCCTGAGCTCGGCCATGCTCGGGCTCGGCCGCCGCGGCCGCCGGACGTGGAGGGAGGCCCGATGAAGGCCGTCCTGTCCATCCTCAGGAAGGAGTTCCTTCAGCTCCGGCGCGACCGGCGGATGTTCCCGGTCATCTTCATCTCGCCCGTTCTCCAGCTCCTCCTCCTCGGGTACGCGGCCAACCTCGACGTCAAGAGCATCCCCTCGGTCGTCTGCGACCTGGACCGGTCCGCGGCCAGCCGGTCGCTCGTCGACGACTTCGTCCAATCCGGCTACTTCACGGTCCGGGCCCGGGTCGGGGAGATGGCGGGGATCGACCGCTACCTCGACCATGGCGACGCCTCCATGGCCATCGTTGTCCCCCGCGGCTTCGGCGGCGACGTCGCCGCGCGGCGGCAGGCCGGGATCATGCTCATCGCCGATGGCTCGGAGAGCCAGTCGGCCATGATCGGCGTCAACTATGGCTCGATGGTCGCGGCCCGGGCTACCCAAAAATTGGTCCTGGAGGCCTTCGAGAGGGGGGCCGGGCCGGGCTCGCGCCCCGTCCTCATCAATCCCGAGGTCCGCGTCTGGTACAACCCGGCCCTCAAGAGCCGGAACTTCATGGTCCCGGGCGTGCTCGGTCTCATCCTGATGATCATGACCATGGTGCTGGCGGCCCTGGGCATCGTCCGGGAGCGGGAGGCGGGGACGATGGAACAGCTCATCGTCACCCCGATCCGTCCCCACCAGCTCATCCTGGGCAAGCTCCTGCCGTTCGTGATCATCGGCCTGGTCGACGCGACCTTCGTCCTGGCCGTGGCCCGGGGCTGGTTCGGCATCCCCATCCGCGGCAGCGTGCCCCTTCTCTATGTCCTGAGCGTCGTCTTCATGCTCAACACCCTCGGCATCGGCCTGTTCATCTCGACCATCTCCCGGACCCAGCAGCAGGCCATGTTGACGGCGATGTTCTTCATCCTGCCCCAGATCATTCTTAGCGGCTTCGTCTTCCCCATCGAGAACATGCCCGAGTTCTTCCAGGCCGTGTCACTGGCCATCCCTATCCGCTATTTCTTCACCATCATCAGAGGCATCATGCTCAAGGGCGCGGGCCTGGCCGAGCTCTGGCCCCAGGCGGCCGCCCTGACCGGCCTGGGCGTCCTCATCCTGACCCTGAGCGTCGCCCGCTTCCGCAAGAAGCTCGATTAGGGACCATTCCCGGGTCCGGGACCGGACGACCCCCTATTCGACCACGATCTCGTCGGCGAAAAGCCAGGCCCGGCCGCCCGCCCCGTCGTGCCAGCCGGGAACGGCGCCGATGTTACGGGCCCGGACCCGGACGAACCTGGCCTCGCGGACGTCGAACGAGGCCGAGAACTCCCGGATCACGGCCTCGGCGAGGCGGGGCGAAACGTCGTTCGCGACCTCGGCCACGACCTCGAACGTCCCGCCGTCCTTCGAGACGGCGAATTCGACGCCGGCCGGTGGGAAGATCCAGGCGTTGATGTTCTGGAGGAACTTCACGGCCATCCGCCGGACGGGCCGATTCGCGCCGAGGTCGATGACGGCCTCGAGGTCCACGCCCTCGAAGCCCTGCCAGCGGCCGTCGACATGGCTCCGCGAGCCGAAAAGCCCGTCGGTGAGGGCCATATCGCCGCCGCCCAGGTATCTCTCGCCGGGCGGGTGGGCCAGGACGGGCGCCCGGCCCGAGGCCGCGTGGACGGCGAACCGCTCGGCCGACACGGCCGGGCTGAGCCGCTCCCGACCCTCGAACGCCGCTGCCCGGACCTCGGCCGTCTTCTTGAGCCGGATGGGCTTGCGATAGCGCCTCGAGGCCGGGCCCGGGTCCGTGCCGTCGGTCGTGTAGCGGATTTCCAGGCCCGGGATCTCGGTCTCGAGGACGAAGGAGATCCGGCCCGGCTCCGGCTGAGCCTCGGCCTTGATGGCCACAAGGAAGGCGCTGCGGGCGAAACGGAATCCCGCCGCCCCGTAATGCGCCAGCAGCCTGCGGAGCCTGACGGTGAAATCGGTCCAGTCGCGCCTGTCCTTCGGCGACCAGACGGCCTCGGCCAGGGCGGCCAGCCGGGGCAGGGCCATGTATTCGGCGTGGTCTCCGCTGGCGATGTATTCCGTCCAGATATTGGCTTGGCCGCCGAGGACGCGCGAAGCCTCCGCCTCGGTCAGGACGTCGGGCACGGGCTCGAACGCGTAGGCCTTGCTGAGGGGGAGATAGCCGCCTATCGCCAGCGGCTCGTGGGCCGGGTCGCCCTGGTAGTAATCGAAATAACAATGGGAGGTCGGCGTCATGACGACGTCGTGTCCGGCCTTGGCGGCCTCGATGCCGCCTTCCGTTCCGCGCCAGGACATGACCGTCGCCTGCGGGGCCAGCCCGCCCTCGAGGATCTCGTCCCAGCCGATGAGCCGCTTGCCCATGGCCTCGAGGACCTTCTCGATGCGGCGGACGAAGTAGCTCTGGAGCTCTTTTTCGTCCTTGAGACCCTCGGCCCTGATCCGGGCCTGGCAGGCCTTGCATTTGACCCATTCGGCCTTGTCGACCTCGTCGGCGCCGATGTGGACGTACGGGCCGGGGAACAGGGCTACGACCTCTCTCAGGACGTCCTCCAGGAACTCGAATGTGGCCTCTCGACCGGGGCAAAAGACGTCCGTGATGGGCCAGTAACCGCCCGGCTTGACGGTGAAGGGCCCGCCTGTGCAGGAGAGCTCCGGGTAGGCCGCCAGGGCCGCCATCGCGTGCCCGGGCATCTCGATCTCGGGGACGACGGTGATGTGCCGCGAGGCGGCGTAGGCGACGACCTCGCGGATATCGTCCTGGGTGTAGAAGCCGCCGTAGGTGGCCGTCTCGCCGGGCCGCTGGGGCTCGCGGGCGTTCCAGTGCTTGTCTTCCCGGTCGACGCGCCAGGCCCCGACCTCGGTCAACCGGGGATATTTCTTGATCTCGACGCGCCAGCCCTGGTCGTCGGTGAGGTGCCAGTGGAAGGTGTTGAGCTTGTGGAAGGCCAGGATGTCGATCCAGCGCAGGACGAACTCCTTGGGGAAGAAATGCCTCGAACAGTCGAGATGGCCGCCGCGCCAGGGGAAGCGCGGCCGGTCCTCGATGGAGACGGCCGGGACCGTCCAGGGCCCTCGACCGTCGACGGCGGGCGGCAGGAGCTGGCGGAGGGTCTGGACGGCGTAGAAGGCGCCGGCCGGCGCGGCGGCCCTGATCCCGATCCCGTCCGAGTCGGCCTCGAGGATATACCCTTCCGGTCCCAATCGGGCCTCCAGATCCTCCGTTCGGAGGAAGATGGCGCCGGAGGGAGGGGCCTCGGACCCCGCGACGGTCTCGACGGGGAGGTCGTAACCCGTCGCGCGGGCCAGCATCTCGCAGAGATAGGACGCCGTGGCCTGAAGCTCGGTTCGGCCTTCCGGCACGACGATCCTGGTCGACGTTCCGATGGTGAAGGAGCCCGCGCGGGCCTCGAGCCGCGACGGCGCGGGGATGATCGACGGGCCGGCCGTCCGTCCGGGCCCGGGTCCGGATCCGCAACCGGCCAGGAGCAGGATCAGGACCAGGACCAGCGGGGCTTGGCCTTTCAGGGCATTCGGTCGGTCGTTCATGTCGCGCCTCCTCTCCAGCGGGTCCGCGGATGATGATAGTAGCGGCCCACGGGTGGCGGAGTCAAGGCGGGCCCTTGACTTCGGACTCGCTCCGGCATTAATTAATGGTCAAGCCATGACACGACGATCCGGATCGGAACGGGGATCTCGCGGCGGGACCGGCCGTCCTCGGGGGGCGTCCATCGTGGTCGCCTCCGACTGGGCCCCGATCCGGGCCTTCGAGCCCGTCATGTCGGCGGACCCGCCGGCCGTCTACGGCGACCTGCTGCCCGTCCTCCGCCGGGCCGACATGCGGATCGTCAACTGCGAGTGCGCCCTGACCAGGGCCCGGCGGCCGGTCTGGAAGAGCGGGGCGGTCTTCAAGGGACGGCCGTCCCATGCCTCCGCCCTCAGCGCCGTGCCGTTCGAGGTCGCGACCCTCGCCAATAACCACGTTTTCGACTACGGCCTGACCGGTTTCCGGGAGACGCTCGACGTCCTCCGCCGGCACGGCGTCCGGACGGTCGGGGCCGGGATGACGCTCGCGGAAGCCCTGGCCCCGCTGCGCCTGACGGTCGGGGATGAAAGGATCACCATCGTCAATTTCGGCGAAGGCGAGGACCTGACGGCCTCGACGGGCGGACCGGGGGTCTGCGGCTGGGAGATCGACCAATTGGCCCGGACCATCCGCGCCGCCAAGAGACGGGGCGATTTCGTCGTCGTCGTCGGCCACGCCGGCCTCGAGTACATTCCGTTCCCGCCGCCGTATGTCGTGGAGGCTTTCCGGGCCCTGTCCGAGGCCGGGGCGGACTGCGTCGTCGGCCACCATCCGCACGTCCCCCAAGGCCTGGAGGTTCGCCGCGGCCGGCTCATCGCCTACGGCCTGGGGAACTTCGCCTTCTTCCAGCCCCCCGAGCTCCTCTATCGAAGGACCGGGTTCTGCCTGTCCCTCGAGGCGCGGGCGGGCGGGCTGGCCTCTTATGCGCTCCACCCGTATAGGATCACGGATCAGGGGTTGCGACGGCTGGGGGCCGGAGAGGAACGCCGTTTCCGGGAGGCGCTCGGCCGCGTTTCCAGCCCGCTAAGGACGGCCAAAGGCATCGCCGAGGCCTGGCAGTCCTATCTGGCCTTCTACGGGCCCGAGGGTCTCAAGGCGGAGGTCCTCGGCATCCTCGGGATGATGGACACCGAGCCGCGGAAAGGCGCGGCCATGTTCCGCAACAGGATCACCACGCTGCAGCATCGGGAGCTCTGGCGGGACGCCCTGACCCGCTTCATGTCGGAGAGGCCCGCGCCGGTCCGGCCGGAC
>DSDX01000294.1 GCA_011048485.1 Candidatus Aminicenantota bacterium
AGAGGACCCACCAGTCCCTCAAGGTCGACGGCGAGGTCAAATGGATCCGGAAAACGGAGGACGGGGAGTACTTCGAGGTCGGAGTGGAGTTCCTTCACAGCATCTCCCAGACGCTGCTCTCGCTGATCAAGCATCTCTACGCGGAGAGGAACGGCGGCATCCCGACCGCCATATCGCACTGATCAGGCCCAAGCCCTCTCGAGGCTCGACCGGTTCTCCATCAGCACGCCGATGTAGACTGCCTCGAGCTCGACCATGTCCCGGTTGTCCCTTCTCAGCCAGTCCGAGAGCCAGGCGAACCGGAGCCCCAGGACCATATCGGGGAACGTCCGCCAGCCCTCGTCCGAGAAGCCGGCCCCTTCCCTCAGCCGCATTATGAGGGTTCGGACCAAGTCGCCCCTCAGCGAGCGGGGCTCCTCCATGCCCAGGCAGCCGACCAGCAGGGCGGCGTCGTAAGTCTCTGGCCGGAAGCCGCAAAACTCGAGGTCGATCAGGGCCTCGATCCCCGTCTCGGACCAGATGACGTTCAAGGGATGGAGATCGCCGTGGCTGAAGCTCGTCGGCAGCCGCGCGACGGCCGGGAACAGGCCGTGTTCGAGGTGCAGGAGCACGGGGTAGAGCCGCTCGAAGAGGGCCCGCCGGTGGTCTCTCATCACCCCGAAGAGGCCGCGGACGAACCCGGGCAGGGAGAACGCCGGGACGTTCCCTTCGCGGGGCAGGCCGGAAGCGGCGGCCCGGAACCGGATGAGGAGGTCGGCCAGAGCCCGCCCCCGCCAGCCCTCGAAGGCGTAGGCCGGGCGGTCGAGCGCGACTCCCGGCACGTACGGCGAGACCAGCCAGGCGCCGCCGCCGCGCTCGGCAACGAACCGGTTCGGGGCGAAAGGCAGCCAGGGTTTGATCTCGGGCAGGCCTACGGCCAGACGGTCCGCCGATTCGGCGATCTCCTGCTTGCGGCGGGCGGCGCGGAGGTCATGCCTTTCGACGATCCACAGACGTCCGTCGTCCGACTCGACGGCTCGGCGCTCCAGGGACCTCTCGGGGCTCCCGGCGATGGTCAGATCCGGGCGGACATATCGCAGCCCCATCCCCAGCGACGCCAGGACCCCGGCGATCTCCTCATTCGTCATCGCGGCACTCCCGCGGCCAGACCCCGCGGATGATAGACGGCCGTCCGCGGCCTGTCAACGGGGTCCATTCCCGCCGCTGCCATTTTATCCTATAATCGGGGGACCTAAAGACCATGGGCGACCTCTCGACATTCCTCTCGGCCGGAACCGGGGACCTGGGCCGGCGGGTCGAGGAGCTCGTCCGGGATCATGCGCTCCTGTGGCGGAGCGCGCCGGCCGGTCCGCCCCCGCCCGGCCGCTGCTACGCTCGCGCGGACAAGCGGAACGCCGAACGGGATTTCTCCGATCTCGTCGCCAAGCTGTCCTCGGAGGAGGTCCGAGGGGCCTGCCTTGACGGTTCGCTCGAGCCGTCCCGACTCGAGGAGCTGGCCGGAGGTCTCCGGCCGGGCTTCAAGCGGGTGATCCGGCTCGCCGACTTGCCTCTCGAAGCCGTCTATGACGCCCGCTTTGTCGACTCGACCCGCCGGTTCCTTCAGGCCGCCCGGGATTTCGATCCGGGCCTGGACTTGGACTCGGCGTATCAGGCCCTGCGCAATGTCTGGATCATGAACTCGCTCCAGTTCGACCTCGGTCTGCCTGTCGAGCCCACCGACGCGGTCTTTGCCTACAGCATGGTCTACCCGTACCTCGACAACGTGCTCGATGACGCCGGGTCCGGCGAGGGGGGGAAGCTCGCGCTGCTCGCCCGCCTCCGGAGCTGGCTCGAGGGATCGCCTCAGGCCGCGGCGTCAGCCCGCGAGGAGAAACTCTTCTCGCTCGTCCGTCTCATCGAGGGCCGCTTCTCCCGGCTCGGCTTCCCCGGCGTCTACGAGTCCCTCCTGGCCATCTACAACGGCCAGGTCAAGAGCCTGCTCCAGCAGAGACAGGGGGCGGCGACCACGGGGGACGAGATCCTGTCCATCAGCCTGGAGAAGGGCGGCACCTCGGTCCTGGCCGACGGCTATCTCGTCGCCGGGGCCTTGGGGCCGGAGGACGAGGAATTCTGCTTCGCCTTCGGGACCTTCCTCCAGCTGGCCGACGATCTCCAGGACATCGCCGAGGACATTCGGTGCGGCCGCCGGACCTGGTTCTCGACGCCGCCCGACGGCGCCCCGCTCGACCAGGCCGTTCTCCGGCTCGAGTCCTACATCGGAGCCGTCCTGCGGAGGGCCCGGCGGAAGGGCACGGCCGGCCGGGCGGCCCTTTGTGACGTCATCGGGAACGGCGTGGCGCTGATGGTGCGCGAAGCGGTGGGCAAACAGCCCGATCGTTTCAGCCGCGCCTTCGTCCGCAGGGCCGGACGGGCCTTTCCTGTCCGCTTTTCCTATCTCCGCCGGCTGCGGAGGAGGCTCGCGGGCATGATCCCCCGGGGCGGAACGAGGCTGGCCGATATCGACCCCGGGTTGGCGGCCCTGATGGCCTTGTCGTCGCGGGCCCTGGCCCTCGACTGACGGGGAACCGGACTCGCCGGCTACTTAGCGATGGCGACGATGGTCATGGGGTTCCGCGTCGCCGTCCAGGTGACGGGGGCCGCCTTGGCGTCCCCGGCCGGCCTGGCCGCGCCCCTGATCCTGTGCCCCGCGACCTTGCCCGCGTAGAGCCAAGAGACCATCTTCCCGTCGGATTCCGCGTCGATCCGGAAACTGATTTCGTCGCCGGACAGCCGGACCTCGCTGACGGAGACCGGCCAGTCCCCTTCCCGGACGGTCGCGGTCACGGCCTGGAACTCCTGGTCGGCTTCGAGGACGTAATGCGCCGTGCGGGAGCCCATCGTCAGGTCCCAATCCCAGCGGCCGGTCACGTTGGCCGGAATGACCCAGAAATAGACGTCGCGCTCGTCGCCGTAGGGCGTCTCGACGGCGGAGGTCTTGTCGGGTCGCCACTCGCCCATGCCGAAGCTGTGAGAGACGAGGCGGGTTCCCGGCCTGAGGTCCTCCAGGAGCTTGGGCCGCAACCGCATGTTGACGGAGGTCAGGAGATACATCGTGATGACGGAAGCGTCCTTGAAGTCGGCCTCGAAGAGGTCCTGCTGGATGAAACGGACCTTGCCCGCAAGGCCGGCCGCGGCCGCGTTCTCGTTGCTCTCCTTGATGCGGACGGGATCGATGTCGATACCGACGGCCTTGATCCCATATGTCTTGGCCGCCGTGATGACGATCCTCCCGTCGCCGCAGCCCAGGTCGTAGAGGACGTCGCCCGGCTTGATGTCGACCAACCGGAGCATCTCCTCGACCACCTCGTAGGGGGTCGGCACGAAGGGAACGTCATAACCCTTGTACGACTGCCACTCCAGGTCTTGGGCCGGGGCCGGAGAGGCGGCCAGAAGGCCGGCCAGGAACAGAACGGCGGGGATCGGGGCTTTTGTCATCTGGTCCCTCCTCGCGGAAAGAATGGGGCCGTTTCGGCGGCCGGGATTGATGCCACTATAGCCTTCGGCACGGGCGCTGTCAAACCGGTCCGGACCGGTCAAGGCCGGCGAACGGCCTGGGTCAGGACGACCTCGACCCGCCGGTTCCGGGCCCGATTGGCCTCGGTGTCGTTGGGCGCGACCGGGTTCTCGGGTCCGAAGCCCTGGTACTTCATCCGGCCGCTCGAGATCCCCTGGCCCAGCAGGAACTCGTAGACCGCCCGGGCCCGGTCCAGCGACAGCCTCATGTTGAGGTCGGCGGACCCGGTCGAATCGGTGTAGCCCTCGATGCTGAGGTTCATATTGGAAAAGACCATGAGGATCCCGGCCAGCTTGGCCACCGTGATCTGGGAGGCCGGCTTGAGCGTGGCCTTGCCGACGTCGAACAGGATGCCGGAGAGGCTGACGATGACGCCGCGGGCCGACTCGGTCGTTTCGGCCACCGTGGAGAGGGCGCCCTTGAGCATTCCGGCCAGCTCGTCGCGTTCCTTCTTGATGGCGTCGCGATCCCTGGCCAGGGCGTCGCGCTCGGCGGCCAGCGTGGCGGCCTGCTTGGCCAGGTCGGCCGTTTCGGCGGCCAGGGCCTGGCGCTGGGCCTGGACCTCGCGCAGCTCGCGGGCGATGCGTTCGGCCTCGCTCTCGGCGGTGGCCGCGCGCTCCTCGAGGGCGGCGCGTTCCGCCAGGCGCTTGGCCTCGGCCTCGGCGGTGGCCTTGGCCTCATTGGCCTTGATGGTGTCCTTGATCGCCTGGGAGGCCAACTGGGCGGCGACCCGGGCCTGGTCGGCCTGGACCTTCTTGTTGACGCCCACGGCCATGGCCTTGCCGTAGGCGATCTGGGCCCCGTCCATGGCCTTCGGGTTCACCGCGGCGGCGTCGAGCTTAGCGGCGATCTCCATGGCCTTGGCCGCCTGTTTGACGGCCGCCGGCGTGGGGTCGTTGTACTGGATGCTGGCGATCGACTCGATGGCCGGCTTGTAGTCCGTCGAAAAGTAGGTGAAGGTGAACGGCGTGTTGGTGATGTTCAGGCCCTTGAGCCCGCCGGAGATGAAGATCACCAGCTCGGTTGGCCGCGTCACCGTGGCGAAGGGCTCGGCCGTGACCATCAGGGCGAAGGTCCTTTTCCCGGTGTAGCCCTGGAGGGAGCCGGAGGCGCTTTTCTTGTCGGCGACCACCTCGCCCAAGTTCTCGACCGTGCCGTCGGGCATGACGGCCCACAGGACGTAGGCTGTGATGTCGCCGGCGAAGAGGACGGCCGGCTCCATCCTCCTGTAAGCGGCCTTGACGGACGCTTGCCCGTCGCTGTATCCGATCTCGGCCTGCATAGAGGCGCCGGAGGGGGCCCGGCTGGTCTTGGCGAAGTTAAGCTCGAAGGTCTTCCCGGGCTGGAGCGTCAAGGCCGTCAGACGGACCTCGGCCCCCGCCAGGGCGGATGACGCGGCCAGGACGGCCAGGACAAGAATGGCGAGCTGACGTTTGGACATGTGACCTCCTCGCGAGACGGCGTTCGAAAGCTCAGTCGGCCCTTAGGGCTGGCCGCCCGGCTTCGGGGCAATCCGGCGCCCCTCTCCCCCGTCGAGCGGCCGGGCCAAGGATAACAAAGGGACGCAGCCCGGTCAACTCGCCGATAAGGCCGGGCGCGGAACCCGGCGAGGGGCGGAGGTCGATATTGAAAAGTCGATACTGACGTCCTATAGTGATATCAAAGGACGTACCCGGAATGGGAGGGGCAGCATGGAGATCGGGCTGAGCGACAAGGAAAAGGACCTCTTGGCGGCCATCCTGGAGGAGGAGCTTGAGGAGGTCCGCTCGGAGGCCCGCCCGCGCGGGGTCATGTCCCGGGGTCCTCGGAAAACGCACGAGGAGAGAGAGCCATGCTGAAAATGAGACTTAAAGCGACGACGCTTCTCTTGGCCGGGATGGCCCTGCTCGGTCTGGCTTCGGTCGGCACCGCGCAGGCCCAGGGTTTCGAACCCCTGTTGGGGGTATGGGACGTCACGATGGAGGACGGCTCCCGTGAGTTCGTCTTCGAATTCGAGCTCCAGGACGGCAAGTTATCAGGCAGGTATACCGGGGCCTCGGGGACCGCGGAGATGGCCGACCTGACCTACGAGGACCACGCCGTCAAGTTCTCCGTGACCGTCGGCAACGGCATGGTCATCGATTTCACGGCCATCGTGGCCGAGGGCGAGCTCACCGGGATGCTGTCCCTGGAGTTCGGCGACGCCGCCATCACGGGCCGGCGAAGGAAACAGACGGGAGTTGATCCGTGACAGGCCTCCCTCGGGAATCGCACATGAGTTTTGATCCCTTCCGCCTCTACGAGACGATGCTCCGCATTCGGCTCCTTGAGGAGAGTATCGAAAAGTTATGGACGGACGGCCTGATCTCGGGCGAGATGCATCTCGGAACCGGTGAGGAGGCCGTTAACGCCGGCGTCGTCGCTCACTTGCGGGAAGGAGATGCCATGGCCCTGGATCATCGCGGCACGGCGGCCCTGCTCATGCGCGGCGTGGACCCTGTTCTGATTCTGCG
>DSDX01000295.1 GCA_011048485.1 Candidatus Aminicenantota bacterium
GAAGTCCCGCCTGACCATCGCATTGTCGAGCGTCGTGTAATAGCCGGCCAGGTCGACCTTGACCGAATCGCCGAAGACCTTGGCCACGCCCACGTCGAACGAGTAGGCGTACTCCGCCTCGAGGGCGGGGTTCGGCACGACGACGGAGCCGGGCTCGGAGTCGAAGACCTTTCCCATATCATCGACGTTGGGAGAGCGGAAAGCGGTGGCGAAGTTGGCGCTGAAGACCCAGGAGGAGGAGGGCCGGTAGACCCCGCCGATGCTCCCGGTCAGCGACCCGTCGTTGATATGGGCCTCGGTGAACGGGAAGGGGTAGAACGTCGTGTCGAACTCGGCGTCCAACATGAAGACGTTGTAGCGCAGGCCGGCCTGAAGGACGAAGCGTTCGGAGAGGCGGACCTGATCGCTGACATAGGCGGCGACCGATTGCCAGGTGGCCTGGGGATAGCGCGAGGGCCCGGGGGCGCTCGTCCCGGCGACGATGTCCTCGTCAGTGCCCGTCGAGGCCACGTCGTCGCTCACGTATTCCGCCCCGTAGTACAAGGTGTGCCTCCCCCCCAGCGTCTTCGTGAAATCGAGGTTGGCGGAGGTGGCCTCCACCTCCTCGACCCTGATGTGCCGCTCGGCGTCGTTGATGGACCGGTCGATCCGGCTCTCCTCGAACGACTGCTGGGCCAGGCGGAGGGTCATCTGGTCGAACAGGGCCCCGCCGCCGTCGCGGGTCACGGCCAGGTTGTTCATCATCCACTTCTGGGGGCCGTAATCCCATTCCGCGTAGCGGGGCAGCCCGTTCCTCAGCCGATTGTGCCGGTCGTACCGCCCGTAGCTCGAAGTCTCCGAATAGTGGAACGCGTATTGGAGGTCCCATTTGTCACCGGGCTTGAAGCGGACCTTCTGCATCAGGTTGGTCTGCGTATACCCCGAGGGGACCTGCAGGAGTGGGTCGTCCTGGGTCACGACCGTATCGACCCCGTCCACGCGCTGGACGTAGAAAGGCTTGATGTAATCGTCCGGGCCGTGGCGGCCCTGGCGAAGGTCTCCGAAGTCGAACGAGCTGATGCTCGTGGTCAGGGCCCATTTCTTCCAGCCGGCGCTGACGTGGAAATGGCCCGTCGTCTCGCCGTTGGCGGACGAGTAGCGGCCGGCGGCCCCGCCGGTGACCGAGGGCCCGCCGGACAGCGAGAACTCCGGCGTCAGGGTCTGGAAGCTCATGACCCCGCCGATGGCGTCGCTCCCGTAGATGACCGAGGCGGGCCCGAACAGCACTTCGGCCGTCTCGATCGCGAAAGGGTCAAGGGAGATGACGTTCTGGATGTTGCCGGCCCGGAAGATGGCCGTGTTCATGCGCACCCCGTCCACGGCATACAGCAGGCGGTTGGTGGCGAACCCCCTGATCATCGGGCTGCCCCCGCCCTGCTGGCTCTTTTGGATGAAAACCAGGCCCGTGACGCCGAGCAGGTCCGCGGCCGTTTGGGGGTTCTGCAGTTCCGCCTCCACGGCCGTGATGGTGGCGACCTGGGCGGGCACGTCGCCCGGCGATTGCCGCCAGCGCGTCGCCGAGACGACGACCTCGTGGGCCTCGAACGGCGCGGCGCGCAGGAGCAGGATGAACGAACGGGCGGCGATCTCGGCATAGCTCAGAGCGACCGTTTGATAGCCAGGCCGGCTGACGACGATCCTTCCGGAATCCTTGAAGGCCGCGATCTCGGCTTGGCCGGCCCTATCCGTCTCGGCCGCTACCCGCGGGGTCTCGCTCGTCAGGACGACCCCCTCGAGCGGCTCCCGGGTCTCCCGGTCCTTGATCGTGACCGTCTGGGCATAGGCGCCGAGAGCCAGGAGCAGCAGGGAGCAGATTGTCAATATGTGTTTCATATCCTCTCACTCTCTAGGCAAGACACCGAAGGAAGGGCCAAGCGGCGCACGGGTCTCCTGATCAAGGACCTCCGGTCGTCGCCGGGCCCGGGCGAGAATGCGTTCGTTCAGGCCGGCCGCGGCGGAGGGGTGGGGGGTTGGATGGTGATCGAAGAGAATCGGTCCGCGAACGCGCAGTCCCGGGCGGCCGTCCACCCGGGCTCCCGGACCGGTCTTGTCTCGATGAGCAGGCCCGGCAGAGACCTCAGGGAAGTCATCAAGGGCCCGCCGTCCTCGCCCAGGCCGGGGACGCGGCCCCCGAAGGCCCGGATGGCCAGCTCTCTCAACCGCTGGTTCAACCGGGTCTCCTCCCGGTCCCACCAGCACCTGTAATAAACGGTCTCACCGACGGTCCAGGTGTCGACGATGTCGTACATCTGGCCGTCGTACTCGAACTCCCTGGCATGCTCCCAGCGGAGGCGGGTCCGGCTCTCTTCCTCCGAGAACCTGAGCAGGACGAGGTCGTCCTCTCGGACGCCGGCGATGATGTGCTCCCGGACCTCTTTCTTGACGCCCTCCCGCCGGCAGTGCAGCCAGGTGAAGGCGCCGCCGATGGGATCCACGAAGAGCCCGAGGGTCAGCGCGGCGGCGAGGACGTTCAAGAGCGCCCGGTTCCGCTTCATCCCGGCCCTCGTCTCTCCCCTCGGACGTCGGCGATCATGGGGTGACTGCCTTTGAGACCATGTCCACCCCGGCCCGGCTGGCCCGGAAATCGCTCTCCAGGGCCTGCCGCACCTCGAGCATCTTACGGCGATAGCGTTCCAATCGCCTGTCGAGGAGGGGCCTGAGCGCTTCGACGACCGGCGGCCTGTGGTTGTTCCGCCGCTTGGTCCGGGAGCGGACGTTCCTGACCCCGCCGGTGTCAAACCCGAACGATCTCAGGATATAGGCTAGCGTGTGGTCGCGATGGGGATGCCCCTGTTCGGGCGGCCCGTCCTCGTCTTGACACATGTATTCGTAGTCGACGCAGACATAGCTGGCCTGGTCCAGCCCCTCCATGAGGTTCATCTGGCCCTCGAGATCGGTGACGATGCGGCGGGCGAGCACGCGGATGCCGAGCGGGGTCGATCCCAGCAGGGACAGCGTCCTGTACCACCGGCACGCGTAGGACTCCCGGTAGAAGCGGCTGACGGCCGCCACATACGGATTCCTCCGGCGGTAATTGTTCTCGACCTGTTTGATCATCGACACGAGGATGTCGACGGGCTCCCGGAAGACGAAGATGTGCTTGGCGGGAAGTCCGTAAACGAAGGGGTTGGATACGTCGAAAGGGCTCTTGAAGAGCTGAGGCTTTCCGTCCCCGTCGCCAAGGATGCGGCTGAGGACCCTGAAACTCTCCATGTTGCCCGGGCCAAGCCTGAAGACGTGCCGGGGGTGGAACTGCTTCCAGGGCCTGGGGGCGGCCAAAAGGCCAACCCCCCGGCTGAAGGGGGGCTCGCTCATCGTCAGGTGGGAATATTCCTCGAACATGTCCCGGGTCACATGAACGTGATCGAACTGCCGGGTCACCTTGCCCAGGAGCGCCTTCAACTCGGCGCGGTCGCTCTCTCCGCCCTCGAGGGCGACGGCGAACTCGGCGGCCAGGACGGGATCGTCGGAGATGTCAAGGAGCCGGCCCAGGGTCAGCGTCCGGAAGGCCCCGGTCTCGTGGAGCCACGTCCCTAGAATGGTTGTTCCGGACCTGTGGATGCCCTGGATAAAGTACCAATCCGCCATTCGCCCAAGAACATACTCCATTCCGGGCCCAAGCGTCAATCGATTCGTACGCCCGCCTCGGGCCGCTCAGGGGGCGAGGACGGCCCGGGCCGCGGCCAGCTTGGCCGGGATATCCAGGCCCTGGGGACAGCGGCTCAGGCAGGCCCCGCACCCGGAACAGGCTCCGGCCGCGTCTCCAAGCTCCTGATAGAGCGCCCGGGCCTTCCACCGGTCGCCGTCATCGAGGGCGTAGCGCTCGAAGCGCAGGATCTCGGCGATGGGGATCCCCTCCGGGCAGGCCGTCTGGCAGGCCGTGCACAGCCGGCAGGCCGTCGCGTCGGCCCGGGCCGTCATCATCTCGATGGCCCGGCAGCCACCCGTCCCCAGCGGCTGGCCCGCCCCGGAGAAGGTCTGGACGAACTCGTCGAGGCTGCGGACCCGGATGACGGCCGCGGTGAGGTCCGTTCCCGTCGTCAGCCAGCGGGCTAGGGCGTTGTGGGGGACGGTCCCCTCCGGGAGGGCGGCCATGAAAGCCCGGTCCTGGGTCATCCGGCCCAGGCCGCGTGCGGTCTTCATGGCGATCGTGCCGAAATCCCTCTTGCGGGCTTCTTTAAGGAACGCGTTGATCTCCGGATCATGCCCATAGGAGTAGATGATCTGGGCGTGCTCGTAGAGGCCGTCCTCGATGAGGGCCGTCAGGATCTCGGCGGCGCTCTCGCCGCCCGGCACCCGCACGTTGCCGGCGTAGCCGTGCTGGGACAGGCACAGGTGTCTGACCAGGCCTTCCCTCTTCAGGCGCTCGAAGGCCCTGACGAAGCCGCGCTCGTTCTTGATCTCGGCCCGGTTGTGATAGCCGAAGTGGAACTGCATGTCGTCGAAGTAGCCGAGGCCGGTCGTCTCAAGGGTGTCTTTGACGAACGCGTAGTGGCTCTCCTCGTCGATCCGCCCGGCTTCGTGGCGGCCGCCGACCCTGTCGACCGTGACCTGGCAGTAGTGGGCTTCGCGGTCCTTGATGATCTCGGCCGGGGCCCCGGAGCGGGCCCAGACGTTGGCCTTGTGCCAATAGTTGACGCCGCACAGGATGGCCGCCCGGGCGGGGGCCTCCGCCAAGTCGCCGGCCCCGATGAGGACGCTGATCTCGCGTCCGCTCGGGCCCAGCCGGCGCCGCGGCAGCCGCCCGACCTTGGCGGCGGCCTCTTCGATCAGGTCCCGGGCCGCGAACAGGGGCCTGCGGGCGAGGTTCCCGGCCAGCCCGGCGGCCACGGCCGCGGACGACCGGACCAGGAATTCGCGTCTCTTGAGATGGCGGTCATCCTCCATCGGGGCACCTCCGCCCCCAAAATACATGGCGATCCCCGTTGTGTCAAAGCCGGAGGGACGCCAAGGCCCATCGCCTTGACATCCCCCCGGTCCGACAATATGATTCGCCGTGATGACCAGGACTTTTTTACCGGGTGTCCTTCTCTTGATGATCGCCTGGGCCGCGGCGGCTTCGACCGCGGCCAAGGATTGGACCAGGAGCGCCCTTCCGCCTCCGCCGGGGGAGACAAAGCAACTGGGCGTCGCCCGCCCGTTCTACGGCGTCAGCAACGGCGCGCTCCTTCTCGCCGGCGGTTCGAACTTCCCGGACGCCCCCGCTTCCGAAGGCGGGACCAAGGCCTGCCGTGACGAGATCTATGTGCGGCTGCCGTCCGGGCAATGGCAAACGATCGCCCGGAAACTCCCGAACGGCGCGGTCGCCGAAGGCGTTTCCGCCACGACCGCGCGGGGTATCGTCTGCGTGGGCGGCACGGACGGCCGCCGCGACCTCGCCGAGGCCTTCCTCATGGCTTGGGACCCGGCGGCCGGGGACGTGACCTTCGCCCCTCTGCCCCGGCTGCCCAAGACCATCCGCATGGGAGTCGGGGCGGGCTGGCGGACCCAGGTCCTCATCGCCTGCGGGGAGCAGGGCGGCGCGCCGTCCAACGGCTTCTGGCATCTCGACCTCGACCGCCCGGACGCCGGCTGGACCGAGCTCCCTCCGCTTCCGGGCCTTCCCCGGAGCCAGCCCGTTGGCGCGATCGCCCTCCGGGGCGCGCAGGGCCCCGCTTTCTATGTCTTCGGCGGCGGCGGCGCCGCACACGACGGGACCCTAGCGGCCTTGACCGACGGATACTCCTTCGATCTGGCGGCCGGCGCCTCCGGGGCCTGGCGTCCGGCGGCCCCCGTCCAGCCGGTCGGCTCGCCCAAGCCGATCTCCCTCTTGGGCGGCTCCGCCTGCGGCCTCGGGAGCGTGATTATCTGCGCCGGCGGGTTCGACAACGAGGTCTGGGACGAGGCCGTTCGCGAGCTCGGCCGTCTCCGGGGCGAGGAGCTGGCGGCCTATCGTCGCGACTACTTGACCCGCCCCGTCGCCGACTACCGCTGGAACCGCCGCCTGCTCGTCTACGA
>DSDX01000127.1 GCA_011048485.1 Candidatus Aminicenantota bacterium
AGCTAGCGCCAGGCGACCTTCATGTTCTCTTGGCCGCGCGCCTTGACCTCCGGGCGCGCGTCGAGCGCGAGCAGGGCCGGCCTGTCGCCGATGTCCTTGGCGACGAGGTACACGAGCTCGCAGACCTTCTCCATCTTGGCGTAATCGGCCTTGGCCTCGACGTCGCCCTCCTGGTGATAGTCCTCGGTCGTGCCGCAGAAGAACCACACGGCCGGGATGCCGTAGCGGATGTAGGGGTACTGGTCGCTGCGGAAGAAGAAGCGGTCGGGGTGGGCAGGGTCCTCGTATTCGTAATCGAGGGTCAGGCCGGGCCCGGGCGGCTCGTTCATGGCCCGGATGCTGGCGTCGAGCTCGGAACTGAGCTTGTTCGAGCCGATCAGGTAAATGTGGTTCGTGTCGTTCCGCGAGATCATGTCCAGATTGAGGTTGGCGCTGATCTTCTCGACGGGCACGGGACAGTGCTGAACGAAGGAATAGGAGCCGATGAGGCCCCTCTCCTCGGCCGTGTTCCAGACGAAGACGACCGACCGCCGGGGCTTAGAGATCTTCAGCGCTTCGGCGATCTCGAACATGCCGACGACCCCGGAGATGTTGTCATCCGAGCCGGGGTAGATCCGGCCCTCCCGCATGGGATTGTGATCATGGTGGGAGCTGATGGTCAGGTATTCGTCCCGGAGGACCGGGTCGGCGCCCCTGAGCACGGCCACGACATTGTGCGTCTTGTCCATCCGGGTCGAGACGCCGATCTCGATCTCGAGCCTCCGGCCGGGCAGTCTCCGCGCGGCCACGCGCTCGCCCGATCGGAGGGCCGCGGACATGCCGGCCAGGTCGTCCTCGCTCAGACCCAGGATCGAGGCGCCGGCGGAGCGCCGGACCTCGACCTGAAGGAAGGGGCCGCCGGGCGGCCGCGGCAAGCTCCCGGCGACGGCCGATCCCATGCCCGTGACGATAGCCGGGAACCTGAGCCCCTCCGGCAGGTCGAACGGAAGCTCCATCTCGTCCAGCCGCGCTTCCCGATCCTCGCTGATGATCGTGACGACGCCCGCGGCGTTGCGGGCGCGCAAAAGGCCCGCGCGCCCGGCCAGGCGCCTGCGATTCTCGGCCGGCTTGAGGGGATGGTCGGCGGGAAGCGTCTCGTCCATGAGGACGGCGATCCTGCCCTCGAAGTCGAGGCCGTCCAGGTCGTCCCAGCCGAGTTCCGGGGCGCCGAGCCCGTAGCCCAGGAAAACGACCTCGCCCGCCGCCCGGCCCGCGTCGAACATCCGTCCGGCCGTGGCGTCGGCCGGGAAGGCAAAAGTCCGCTCGCTCCCGGCCGCCAGGAGACGGAGTCGCGAGGCGGCCGGATCGACGGCCGTCACCTCGACCGGGACCTCCTGGAGGTAGGAGCCGTCCGGCATCAAGGGCTCGAGACCTGTCCGTTCGGCCTGGAGGGCGATGTACCTGGAGGCGATGTCGAGCTCCGCCGAGGGGGTGGGGCGGCCCCGGAACTCCGGCGAACTGAGGAATCTCTGGTGGAAGGCCATGTCTTCGGGACGGATGGAATCCAAGGCCCGCGACCGGGCCCCGTCCGAGCAAGCGGACAGGGCGGCCGCGCAAGCCGACAGGAGAAGGATCGCCGTCAGGCGGGATCTCATGGGCGCCTCCTGGCTGGAGATGGTCGTCACCTCTTGGTATAGGAACGGCCGGCCTTTGTCAAATCGGAAGGCTTGCTTTACGGCCCGGCTGGGATATAATCCCCCTCCTTAACTCCCCGGATGAGAGGCCTCGCATGAACATCTGGAAGACCAAGACCCCGTCCCAGATCGCCGACGCCGCGGAACACACCCAGCTCAAGAAGAACCTGAGCGCCTTCGACCTGGCCGCGCTCGGCATCGGCTCCGTCGTCGGCACGGGCATCTTCGTGGCCACCGGCGAGGGCGCCCACCTGGCCGGTCCGGGGGTCCTTCTGTCGTTCATCATCGCCGCCGTCACCTGCGGCTTCTGCGCCCTGACCTATTCGGAGCTGGCCTGCATGTTCCCCGTCGCCGGCAGCACCTACTCCTATTCCTACGTCGCCTTCGGCGAGGTCATCGCCTGGATCATCGGCTGGGACCTCATGCTCGAGTACCTTGTTTCCGCCAGCGCCGTGGCCTCGGGCTGGTCGGGCATCTTCATGGGCCTGCTCGACAGCGTCGGGATCAAGCTGCCCAGGGCCTTCCTGACGACGCCCTTGGCCGGAGGCATCATCGACCTTCCGGCCGTCATCATCACCCTGCTCATCACCTGGATCCTGTTCATCGGCATCCGGGAGAGCGCCCGGATCAACAACATCATCGTCCTGGTCAAGGTCGCGGTCATCCTCCTGTTCATCTTCCTCGGCGTCCGGCACATCAACCTGGCCAACCTCAAGCCCCTGATGCCTTTCGGGTGGAAGGGCGTCATGGCCGGGGCGGCCATCATCTTCTTCGCCTACATCGGCTTCGACGCCGTCTCGACGGCCGCCGAGGAGACCAAGAACCCCAAGAGGGACGTCCCTCTCGGCCTCATGCTCTGTCTGGGCGTGGTCATCGTCCTCTATGTCGCCGTCGCCTTCGTCCTGACCGGGATCGTCCCCTTCAAGCAGATCGTGGTCGACAACGCCCTGCCCGGGGCCCTGGCCAGCATCGGCATCCGCTGGGGCGGCGCGCTGGTGGCCACTGGGGCCATCATCGGCATGGTTTCGACGCTCCTGGTCACCCTCTACGGCCAGATCCGCATCTTCATGGTCATGGCCCGCGACGGTCTCCTGCCGCCCGCCTTTTCCAAGATCCACCCCAAGCACAGGACGCCCCACCTCTGCACTTGGATCACGGGCGTGGCCACGGCCCTCATCGCCGGCTTCTTCCCCCTACCGATGATCATCAACCTTTGCAACATCGGGACGCTGTTCGCCTTCATCCTCGTCTCCGTCGGGGTCATCGTCCTGAGGAAGACGCGGCCGGAGGTCGAGCGCAAGTTCAAGACGCCGGGCGTGCCCTTTACGCCGCTTATCACGATCGTCTTCTGCTTTTACTTGATGGCCAACCTGCCGGGCGTGACTTGGCTCCGGTTCGGCGGCTGGCTCCTGGCCGGGCTCCTGATCTACTTCATCTACGGCTTCCGCCACAGCAAGCTCCAGAAGACGGCCTGACGGGACCTTCGTGATGTTGACAGGCGCCCGGCTCTTCTGCTAATCTGGCGCTTCTCTCCGAGTCGGACGCGCTAAAGCCTTATCGGGCCAGGCCGTCCGACCGATAGGGAAAGGCGGGAAACGGCCTTTCCTTCCAACGCGAAAAGGAGAACGACATGAGTTCGCGTCTGCGCCATCCCTTCCGACCCCTGGCCGCCGCGGCGCTCCTCCTGGCCGTCGCCGCCGGCCCGGCCCTGTCCCAGGAAGCCCGAACCGGGCAGCAGGCTCAGAAGGAAGAGGAGAAACAGGTCCGGATCACCGAGGAGATCCTGGTCGTGGGCAAGTCGCCCAAGGACATCCCGCTGGCCACCGTCTCGACCATCGTCGCGACGGACATCGAGAGGCTCAAGCCCCGCGACATCTCCGACGTCGTCAAGTTCATCCCGGGCTCCATGGTCACCTTCGGCGACAAGGACACCTACAACCTGAAGCTCCGGGGCGTCGGCGCCAGCCGGATCGCCCTCCTCGTCGACGGCGTGCCCGTCTACGAGCCCTACTTCTCGACCTTCGACCTCAAGACCGTCTCGGCCGGCGGCATCGACACGATCCAGGTGACCAAGGGCCCGTCGTCCGTCCTCTACGGCCCGAACACCCTGGGCGGACTGGTCAACGTCATCACCCGGCGCCCGTCCGAACGGCCCGTCCTGTCGCTCTCGGGCAGCTACGGCGACAAGAACACCCGGAGCCTGGGGGCCGACGGCTCGGCCAGTTGGGACCGGTTCGCCTTGGCCGCCAGCGCGCTCTACCAGGATTCCGACTCCTTCGTCTTCCCCAATCCCGAGCTCGGCCGGACGATCCGGTCCAACAGCGATTTCGAGCGCCTCAACCTCGGCGCCAAGCTGTACTACACCCCTTCGGGCTCGACCGAGATCATGGTCAACGGGGCGCTCTACCAATCCGCCTACGGCATGCCCCCGGCCCTCTTCACCCAGAGGGCCCGGTTCTGGCGGTTCCCCAAGTGGGACCGCTCGACCATCAACGCCGGCGGGTTCACCTCGCTCGGCGGCGAGGCCGTCCTCCGCTTCCGGGCCTTCTATGTCAACTATTACAATACGCTCGACTGGTTCAACGATCCCGAGATGACCGATCTCGACTCCTCGAGCACTTACGACAACGACGTCTACGGCGGCTTCGCCCTGGCCGACATCCCGACCGGCGACCGGAACACGCTCAAGGCCAGCCTCCTCTACCAGAGGGACATCGCCCGGACCCAGGACGACGCCGGCCTGCCGTGGGCCCGATTCGACCAGGGCACGTACTCGGCCGGGGTCGAGGACCATTTCAGCCTCACGGACCGGTGGAAGGTCATCGGCGGCCTGAGCTTGGACTACATCGACAAGTTCGAGGGCGGCGAGAACAACACCTCTGTCAACCCCCTCATCGGGCTCAAGTTCACGCCCAAAGAGGACCTCGATTTCCACGTCTCCTTCGCCCGCAAGTCCCGCTTCCCCTCCATGCGCTCGCTCTATTCGGAGAGCTCGGGCAACCCCGACCTGCTGGCCGAGTCGGGGACGGCCCTGGAGCTCGCCGCGACCTGGAACGGGCCGCTCTACCTGACGGGGTCGGTCTTTGTCAACAGGTTCAGGAATTTCATCGATTCGGTCCGCCTGCCCGACGGGACGCGCCGGTATTTCAACGTCGGCAAGGCCCACATCAACGGCTTCGAGCTCCAGGCCCAGAAGAGCCTGTCCTGGCTCTCCGGGACCGTCAACTACAGCTATCTCGACCACCGCAACGACATCGACGACCGGCCCCTCGACGCCCAGGCGGACCACAACCTCAATTTCGACCTCTCGTTCTTCCCGGCCGAAGGCGCCCGGCTGAGCCTGTTCGGGATCGCGGCCTCCAAGTCCTGGTGGTGGAACTCGAGCACGAGCGAACTGCTGACCATCCCCTCGTACGTCAACCTGGATCT
Source organism: Candidatus Aminicenantota bacterium (assembly GCA_011048485.1). Lineage (GTDB taxonomy): Bacteria > Acidobacteriota > Aminicenantia > Aminicenantales > Saccharicenantaceae > RBG-16-66-30. The sequence goes on from DSDX01000127.1 coordinate 5,103, forward strand.
GATCGCCGGATACACCCTCAGCGGCCGCACCGAGATCTTCGCCCGGCTCGGCAATGTCTTCGATCACTATTTCTACACCGAGCCCGGCTTCCCCTGGCGCGGCCGCTACTTCGAGGTCGGGGTCAAGTTCGACGTGTTTTAGAGCCCGAGCTCGGTATCGATGCCCTGCATGGCCGCGATGGCGATCGACAGGAACTCGTCGAGCTCGAGGCCGAGGTTGCGGCTCTCCTCGATCTCCTCGCGGCGGGCGCCCCGGGCGAAGCTCTTCTCCTTGTAGCGGCGCTTGAGGAAGTCGAGATCGACGGCCTTGAGCTTCTTCTCCGGGTGCATGAGCGTCGCCGAGATGATCAGGCCGGTCAGCGGATCGACGGAATAAATGGCCCAATCCATGGGCGACTCGCACGGCGCCTTGCCGGCGTGGGCCTGGACCGCGTGGACGATCGATTCGTCGATGCCTTTGGCCCGGAGGACCTTGACCGTCTCGGTCGTATGGAGCTCGGGACTCTTATCCGTCACCTCGTAGTCGAGGTCGTGGAGGATGCCCGCCAATCCCCAGGGCTCGGGATCGTGGCCGAGGCGCGCGGCCAGGGCCCGCATGCAGGCCTCGACCGCCAGGCAGTGCTTGATGAGGTTCTTGTTCTTAAGGTGGCTCTTGAGCAGGGCCAGGGCTTCATCGCGCGTCATCGGCGTTCTCCTTTCCGCGAGGTTGCATTCTACGTTCTCCGGTCGGGATTATCAACCGTCCTCGTTCCGGCCGGCGCGTCCGGCGCTTCTTTCGAGGCCCTGAAGACGATGAAACCGCCTTGGCCAAAGCCGGGCCTGGGCCGCTCCTCGCTCTCGAGGTCCGGCGGCGGGCCGAAGAGCGCTTGCCAGGCCGATCGGAACCTCAATCCGACGCTCTCGAGGACGCCGATGAGATCCCGCGGAG
>DSDX01000293.1 GCA_011048485.1 Candidatus Aminicenantota bacterium
AGATCACGGCCGGGCTCCCCTACAATAAGCATGTCTGGAAGATGGTCGCTTCGAAGTACGACCCGGCCACGGTCTACATCACGCTCGTGGGCCGCCACGACGACGACTTCAATCCCTACATCTTCAAGTCGACCGACTACGGAAAGACCTGGGTCTCGATCGCCGGCAACATCCCCGGCGGTCCGGTCAACGTCGTCCGCGAGGACCCCAAGGTCGAGGGCATTCTCTACGCCGGCACGGACACCGGCGTCTACGTCAGCCGGGACGCCGGCCTGAGTTGGGACGTCCTGGGCTCGGGCCTGCCGACGAATTACGTCTGGGACCTGGCCATCCACCCCCGCGACAACGCCATGGTCATCGCCACCAACGGCCGCGGCATGTGGCTCGTCGACGACCTCGGTCCGGTCCAGAACGCCGCCAAATAGCCGGAGGGGCATGAACGTCGTCAGCATTATCATGGCCGGCGGCCAGGGCAGCCGCCTCTATCCGCTGACCAAGGTCCGCAGCAAGCCGGCCGTGCCCGTGGCCGGGCGGTTCCGCCTCATCGACATCCCCATCTCCAACTGCATCCACTCGGACGTCCGGAGCATCTTCGTCCTGACCCAGTTCGCCAGCGAGTCCATCCATCGCCACATCTTCACGACCTACCGGTTCGACAGCTTTCACCGCGATTACCTCACCCTGCTCCCGGCCCAGCAGACCCTCGAGAACAGGAACTGGTACCAGGGCACGGCCGACGCCGTCCGCAAGAACCTCCACTACATCGAGGACCCCGGCGCGCTCGTGCTCGTGCTCTCGGGGGACCATCTCTACCGGATGGACTATCGCAAGTTCGCCGACTTCCACCTCGCGTCGGGGGCCGAGATCAGCATCGCCGTGACGCCGGTGCGGGCCGAGGAGGCCCACGACTTCGGGGTCATGAAGGTCGACGGCCGCGGCCGCATCACCGAGTTCTGCGAGAAGCCCAAGGACCCGGCCGCCATCGAACGCATGCGGGTCGAGGAAAGCGTCTTCGAACGGTTCGGCACGCCGGCCCAGGGCCGGACCCATCTCGCCTCGATGGGCGTCTATCTCTTCAGCCAGGCCGTTCTGCGCGACCTCCTGGCCCGCAGCGACGCCAGCGATTTCGGCAAGGAGGTCATCCCCCGGGCCATCGGCGAGAGGAAAGTCTGCGGCCACTTCTTCGACGGCTACTGGGAGGACATCGGGACGATCCGGAGCTTCTTCGAGGCCCACATGGACCTGACCCGGCCCCTGCCGCGGTTCGACTTCTACGACGAGGACCGGCCCGTCTTCACCCACCCGCGGTTCCTGCCCGGCTCCAAGATCCTGGCCTCGGACGTCGAGAACGCCATCCTCTGCGAGGGCAGCATCGTCAACCGCTCGTTCGTCCGCGACGCCATCATCGGCATCCGGTCGCGCATCGGCGAGAACTGCCGCTTGGACAGGGCCGTCGTCATGGGCGCGGACTTCTACGAATCGCGCGAAGAACTGGCCCGGAACCGCGACCGGGGCGTTCCAGACGTCGGCATCGGGCGCGACTGCGAGATCCGCGAGGCCATCGTCGACAAGAACGCCCGGATCGGCCACGGCGTCAAGCTCGTGAACGCCCGGGGCGCGGCCGACGAGACGGCCGAAAGCCATTCGATCGTCGACGGCATCATCGTTGTCCCGAAAGACGCCGTCATCCCCGACGGGACCGTCATTTAGCCTCCCCGCGGGGCCCCGGCGGTCACGGCCCCGCCAACCGCAGGAAAACGGACTCGATGTCCGGCCCGGTCCGGCCCGAGCGCAGCAGACGCCATTCCCGAAGGCCGGCGTGGGCGACGGTTCGTCCCTGGCTCAAGACGATGAAGCCGTCGGCGATCCGCTCCATCTCGGCCAGCATGTGGGAACTGAGGAGCACGGTCTTGCCGGCCTGGCGCAGGCCGCAGAACAAGTCCCGGACGCGCTTGATGGACGGCGGGTCGAGCCCCGCGTAGGGCTCGTCGGCGACGAGGAGGTCCGGCGCGAGGACGAGGTTCTGCAGGTAGGCGAATTTCTTGGCGTTGCCGGCCGAGTAGGACGCCGGCCGGCGCCGCAGGAGGCTCGGGTCGAAGAGCAGGCTCCTCGCGGCGGCGAGGACCGCGGCGCCGAAGCCGCGTCCGTTCCCGGACGCCTCGCGCCCTCCCCCGCGGACCCTGGACAGCCCGAGGATCGTCCAGCCGTCGAGCCCCGGGAGAAAGGCCGGCCTGTCGGGGACATAGCCGACAATTCCGGGCCCGACGGAGACGGCGCCCGAGTCGGGCCTGAGGAAGCCGAGGGCGATCTTGAGGGACGTCGTCTTCCCGGCGCCGTTCTCGCCGAGCATGGCCGTGATCGTCCCCCGCCTCGTCTTGAAGCTGACATCACGGAGAGCCTGGACCCGGCCGAGCCTCTTGGCCAGGCGTTGGACTTCGAGCATGGGCCCTCCCCTCGTCCTCCCCTCACGAATGCCTGATCTCGAGGCCTCGGGCCAGCCGGCCTTGGACCAGGACGGCCAAGACGAGCCCGGCCAGGACCTCGGCGGTGAACACCGACAGCCTGGCGGAGACGACGACATTGGGCAACAGGGCGGTCAAGGCCCCGAACAGGAGCTTGGGGCCGAGGCCGGGAAAGCGCCCCGTCGCGGCGTAGTCGAGGAGACCCGCCCGCGATGTCGTCGAGAGGACGAGACCGATCAAGGCCGCCGACTGGGCCAGGAGAATGGCGAGGACGTTCGAGCCGGCCCTCATCAGGTAGCTCAGCGCGCCCGCCCAGGCGAGGTAATAGAGGCCGGCGACGAGGGCCAGGGCGAACCGGACGACGGACCGGGGTTCGAACGCGCCGGCCGCCAGCCCCCAGGCCGAGATCAGGGCGAACAGGCATGTGGCGTAGGCCGAGACGGCGACGGCCAGGGCCAGTCCCTTCGAGGCCAGGTAGCCCCGGAACCGCCCGCCAACGAAGAGCACGTTCTCCAGGGCGCCGCTGTCGATATCGCTGCGGACCGCGTCCTGGGCGGCGACGAGGAACACGTGGGGCAGAAGGAAGTAGAAGAACTTGGCCGCCGTGGCATACGATTCGACCACGCCGAGCCAGACGACGAGGACCGGCAAGCCCAAGGCGCCGAGCGCCGCCAGAGGCGAGCCGGAGAGCCTCCGGCGCGTCACGCGCCAGCTCAGCGCGAATAGAGACGGCTCAAGCATCGTCTCAACTCCTTCCTGCGGGCCTCGAGCCCGAGACGGGGATCGTCCCTGTAGACCGGCTCCCGCCCGAGGAGCAGGACGCGGTCGGGAACGGCGTCCACGCCGAACTGGCGGAACAGCGTCTTGCGCCTGTCCAGGACGACGGGCCGCGTCCAGGCGTGCTTGTCCAGGAAGGCCTCGAGGTCGTCGCGGAGGGCCAGCGCGACCCCGACCACGGCGACGGGCCAGCCGCCCTTCTCGACAAGGTACCGCGATTCGAACAGCTCCTCGTAGCAGACGCCGCATTCGATCGAGAAGAAGACCAGGAGCACGCCTCCCGGGCCCGGAGGCACGGCCTCGTCGAGCGTCGCGCAGATGCGCGTCTCGGCGGACGGACCGGAGGTCCCCGGGAGCCCGGCCGCGGCCAGCGCGGCGACCGCCAGGAGAGGGATGCCGGGGCTCACGACCGCACCTCGAAGATCCGGAGTGCGCCCTCATCGTCGATGGCGAACATGCGCCCGCCGGCGACGACGAAGCGGTGCACGGCGCAAGGCAGCTCGATCACGTCCTGGAGACGGCCGTTGGAGCCGATGACGGAGACCGCCCGCCCCGGCCCGAGGTCCTTTCCCGCCACGGCTTCGGGCGCCGAGAGGAAAAAAACCCCTTGGTCGCGCGACGCGGCCCAGCAGAAGCCGGACAGCCTCAGCGTGCGCCGTCCGAGCGGCATATCGACGGAAGGCACGGCGTGCCTCTCGTCGACGGCGATCTCGCCCAGGAAGCGCCCGGAACCGGCGAAGCGGCGGATCACCCTTTCGCCGCTCCGGAAGACGACGTAGAAGTCGCCCTCCTCGCCCGGGCAAACCAGGATCATGTTGCGGAAGGCGTCGAGTACCGGGTCCGAGGAGGACCGGGCCTCGAGCCCTTCCCATTCAAGGCGCCCCGAGAGGTCGTAGACGTGAAGAAGGCGCTCGCCCGCGAGGCGGCCGGTCGGGTTGCCGGTGACCAGGAGCCGGCCCGCGGCCGGGGCCAAGACCCTGTCCGGCGCGAAAGGCACCCTGAAGCCCCCGCTCGCCCGCCCCTCTTTGTCGAAGAGCTGGATGCGCAGATTGAATTTGTCGGCGACGGCCACCGCTTCGCCGGCCACGCAGACGCCGGAGGGGAAGGACAACTCGCCCGGGGCGCTCCCCTTGCGTCCGAAGGACTTGAGGAAGCGGCCGTCCTTCGAAAAGACCTTGACCGCGCAGTCCAGGGCGTCGGCGACATAGAGGCGCCCGCCGTCGAACGCCAGGGCCACGGGCCGGCCGAGCAGAGCCTCGTCCTCTTCGTTGGCGGGGACGGCGATCTCGACGGCCCGCCGGGAGGGCCCTAGAGCGGGCCGGGGCGGGTTCCCCTGACCGAGCGTCCGGACGGGGCCGAACAAAGACGCCAGGAGGGCCGCCGCGACGGCCAGCGTGGCGGCCCGCCCCACCGCCCGTCCGCTGCCTGGACGGCCGTCCGTCCCCGCGGCCCCGGACGGGAAGGGCCCCCGGCGGCGGGGGCCCCTCTCCGCGCCCGTCGTCAAATGCCGAGCATGCATTTGCCGAAGGCGATGTCGCAGGCCGTCAGCAGCACGGCGACCTTGTACCAGGGTGAGTCCAGGTTCAGCGTGTACTCCCGGCACTTCTGGTGGTTGGTGTTGCAGTCGGTCTGATCGTTCAGGTCGGGGGCGGCGGCGAACGTGACTCCCGCCGTGACCAGAACGAGCCCGGCCAGGACCAAAACAGCCAGCTTTCTCATGGGGCCTCTCCTTTCGCCTTCCCCAAAGCAAGCCGCGTGCCACGACCGGGCCACGCAAGCGGAACGCAAGCGTCTCGAAACACGGGGAATAGCGGGCCGGCCCCGAGGGCCGGGGAAACGCGCGTTGACGATCGAGATGGAGAGGCGATCCGGGGCCGTCGCCGCCCCTTGACGCCCTATTTCAGCATCGGGACTTTAATGCCGTTCTTCTTGGCGCAGGCGATGGCCTCGGGGTAGCCGGCGTCGGCGTGGCGGGCGACACCCAGGCCCGGGTCGACCGTCAGCACCCGCTCGAGCCGGCGGCCCATCATGGCCGTCCCGTCGGCGACGATGACCATACCGGCGTGGATCGAGAGGCCGATGCCGACCCCGCCGCCGTGGTGCACGGAGACCCACGAGGCCCCGCTCACGGCGTTGAGAAGGGCGTTGAGGACGGGCCAGTCGGCGATGGCGTCCGATCCGTCGCGCATGCCCTCGGTCTCGCGGTTGGGCGAGGCGACCGAGCCCGTGTCGAGGTGGTCGCGCCCGATGACGATGGGCGCGCTGATCTTGCCGGTCTTGACCATCCGGTTGATGAGGGCCCCGAACCGGGCCCTCTCCCCGTAGCCGAGCCAGCAGATGCGCGACGGCAGGCCCTGAAACTTGACCTGGCTCCGGGCCTTGCGGATCCACCGGGCCAGGGCCTCGTCCTCGGGGAACGCCTTGAGCACGGCCTCGTCGGTGGCATAGATGTCCCGGGGTTTCCCGGACAAAGCCGCCCAGCGGAACGGCCCCTTGCCGAGGCAGAACAAGGGCCGGATGTACTCGGGCACGAAGCCGGGGATGTCGAAGGCCTTGGCCACGCCCGCTTTCACGGCCTGGCCGCGGATGTTGTTGCCGTAGTCGAAGGACCTGGCGCCCCGCTTCTGGAACTCCAGCATGGCCTCGACGTGGGCGGCCATGGCGGCGTAGGAGCGGCGCTTATAATCGGCCGGGTCCTTCGCCCGGAGAGCCAGGGCGTCCTCGTACGGGAGCCCGTTCGGGACGTAGCCGTTGAGCTCGTCGTGGGCCGAGGTC
>DSDX01000298.1 GCA_011048485.1 Candidatus Aminicenantota bacterium
CTTGAGCGTGGCCAGACGGTTGGCCCGCCGGAAGGCCCAGGCCGCGGAATCCAGGCGGAATTGGTGCTGGGCGCAGATCTCGAAGCCCGGCGGCAGCTCGGTCGTCCCGGCGAAGATGGGGATCCGGGCGCTCATGGCCGGGTTGTCGAAGCTGAACCAGCAGATGGCCCCGACCGCGGGCGGCAGCCAGCCCCTGACCTGGAGGACGGTGGCATAGGCGCATCCGGAGATGGGGATAGTCCTCTGCATCCGGATCGTATCGGGCTTCAGCGCGTTGACGAGGCTGACCACGTCCCGGGGCATCCAGGCGCTGGCGATCGGGCTCTTGACCATCTGGGGCTCGGCCTGTTCCGCGGCGGGCGGCTGTTCGCCCCGGCGGCGGAACTGGGGACGGGGGACCATCAGGTTCCGGGTCATGTCGAGGTCGGTCCCCTCGTAAGGATCCCGGTAGATGGCCAGGATGTCCCGGACCGAGAGCTTTGTCTCCGGCTTGACCGAGAACGGCAGCTCCGGCATGTCCATGCTCAGCTTAAGCGAGGGCGCGAGCGTGCTGAGGACGAATAATTCGCGCGTCGAGAAGGGCTTGCCGCGGCCGCCGCCGTAGGCCTCCCAGAACTTGAAGGGCTTGCCGCTCGCCGGGTCCCACCAGCCCATGTCCTGGGCCACCTGGAAAACGTTCTCGGAGGCCATGTAGCGGTCGGGGTTCTTGAGGTCGATCTCGGGGATGCGGGGGATGTTGGCCGAGATGCCGACATGCTCGTCGGGGATGCGCACGGCCGCCCAGACGGCGCCCTTCTCGAGCGGGCCGGCGCCCATGATCTCGAAGTGCCAGACCTCCTTGCCGTCGGCGATGGTGATGCACTCGCCGAAGTCCCCGTAGCCGTACTGCTTGACCAGCTCGCCGATGAGCTTGATGGCCTCGCGGGCCGTCTTGCAGCGCTCGAGGGCGATCCGCTCGAGCTCCTCGATCATGAACATGCCCTCGTTGTTGACGAGTTCGCGGCGGCCGCCGATCGTCGTCTCGCCGATGGCCAGGCCGTGCTCGTTGAGGCAGGGATAGGCGGTGTTCAGGAAGCGATAGGTCTCGGCGACCTGGGGGATCTCGCCGGTCTGGATGATGCCCCGAAGATCGGCCGGCGTCTCCGTGTGCATCTTGCCGGAGTAGATCTTGGCCATCGACTTGTCCGACCATTTCTGGTGCGGCACGATATCGACCCATTGGCGGTAGCGCCCGTCGCAGGTATGGCACGTGATGACCGAGCCGTCGACCGTGGCCAGGCGTCCCGCCTGGATCGAGGTGCAGCTCTCCGGCTCGTCGACCCAGGGTTTGGGCGAGGGACCGTAGCCCTCCTCCGGCTTTTGGGCCGTCCCCAGCGAGATCACGCCCAGCACGACGAATGCCAGGATGAACGCCCGACAGAATGCTCCGGCAAACCGGGATGTCTTCATCGTCTCCTCCGTCACTTGGGATCGTCGGCTTATGACTGTATGATTAGGACGGCGCCCTGTCAACAGGAAAAACGACCGGCGTCCTCCGTCCACAACGCCGCCAAACGGTCGAACATCTCACCGGCCGTCATGGTCGCCGTGACGGGGATGACCAGGATCCCGGCTCCCTGTTCGATGAAGTGATCGATCAGCGGGCAGGTCCTGGCCCGATACTCAGCCAGACGCCGCTCGACCGCGCCGGGCGCATCGTCCGCGCGCCCGGCCCTATCCCCGTCGGGATCGAGCCTCATTCTCGCCCGGACGACCGTCTCGTCCGCGTCCAGCTCGACGACCGCTTCGACGGCGATAATCCCCGCCAGGCCCTCGGCCTGATCTCGATGGCGAGGCAGACCGTTGAGGACGAGCAGGTCCCTTTCAGCCACGGCCCTTTCCTTCAGGAAAGCTTCGAGGATCTTGATCACCATAGGCCGATCGCGGTCCTCGAACAGGGCCCCGGTGGCCAGGGAGTCGCGGATGTCGGCCACTTCCTCGGCCGTCAGGTCCGGCCAGGTCCCCGGGTCGGCGGCGATCGACCGGAGGTTGGCCCCGAAATCGAAATGGACGCACCTGCGACCATAGAGGCCGCGCCGCTCGAGCTCGGAGCCGAGGGGGGACTTGCCGGAACCCGTCGGTCCGACCAGCAGGAGCGACCGCCAGGGCTTGACCGGGATGATCATCCGGGCTTGCCGCCGTCGGCCACGTCCGTCTGCCCCGATGCGAGGTAACGGAAGGCCCGGTCCATGTCCCGGTGGTTGGCCACGAGCACGAGCGTGTCCTGGGCCCTGACCTCGAAGGCCGCTCCCGGGCTCGAGAACGACTCCTCGCCCCGAACGACGGCGATGACGGTCGCCCCGGTCCGGCCGCGCAGATCGAGGTCGGCCAGGGTTTTGCCTGCGGGCCAGGCTCCTTGTCCGACGAAGTAGGTCTCCGCCGTCCCCGCCGTCAGCAGATCGGCGATCCTCTCGCCCACCGGCCTGATGGCCGCGCAGGCCCCGCGCAGCATGCCGTAGCACTCGCCCCGGACGACCTTGATCTGGGCCTCGATGACGTTGCGCGGGATATGATATCTGTCGAGTACCCGGGCGAAGATCTCGATCGAGGTCTCGAACTCCTCGGGGATGACCTCGTCGGCCCCGAGGGCGAGGACCTCGTCGATGTCGGCCGCGAACCGGATCCGGGCGATGACGTAGGCGGCCGGATTGATGGCCTTGGCGGTTTTCACGCCCCGCCGGGTCATCAGGGGGTCCGAAATGGCGAAAACAATGGCCTTGGCCTTGCCGATGCCGGCCTCCCCGAGGATGGTCCGGCTCGAGACGTCCCCGAAGATGATGGGCTTGCCCTCGGCGGCGGCCGCGCGGACGGTCACGGGATTGAGCTCGATGATGACGAACGGGATGCCTGTCTCCTCGAGGACGCTGGCCAAGTTCTTCCCGTTAAGCCCGTACCCGGCGATGATGACGTGCCCTTCGGTCTTGAGGCGCCGGTCTCCATCGTCCCTCAGGCCTCTCGGCTTCCAACCCAGCCTGCGGGCGCCTCGTTCGGCCAGGGCCGGCGAGGCCTGGATGAGGAACGGCGTCGCCAGGATGGTCAGGAACGATGAGGCGATGAAAGCCTGGAAGATGTCGCCCTCGAGAAAGCCGTTGGCCCGGCCGACACCGGCCAGGACGAACGAGAATTCCCCGATTTGGGCCAAGGCCAGCCCGGTCATGACGCCGATCCGGGGCCCGTAGCCCAGCACTTTGGCCGTCAGGAAAACGACGATCCCCTTGATGAGGATGACTCCCGCGACGAGGCCCAGGACGGTCGGGAGGAACCGGGTCACGGTGACGACGTTGAGCAACATGCCTACGGAGATGAAAAAGATGCTGTTGAAGACATCCTTGAACGGCAGGATGTCGGACACGACCTGGTGGCTGTACTCCGACTCGGCCAAAAGCACCCCGGCCAGGAAGGCGCCCAGGGCCAGCGACAGCCCGAGCGAGGAGGTCAGCAGGGCCATGCCCAGGCAGAGGAAGAGCGTGGCGATCAGGAAGACCTCCCGGATGCGCGTCTTGACGACAAGGTTGAGGAGGGAGGGCATGAGGAAGCGGGCCGAAACGAAGACTGCGGCGACGGCCGCCGTGCTGAGCGCGAACCGGGCGGCGATGGCCCCGGGCGACACGGCGCCGGCCTTGGCCAGGAGGGGGACGAGGGCGATCATGGGCACGATGGCGACATCTTGAAAGATCAGGATGCCCAGCGAGATCCGGCCCTGGGGCGAATCGGTCTCGTTGCGGTCGGCCAGGATCTTCAGGACGACGGCCGTGCTGCTCAGGGAGACGAGGAAGCCGTAGAAAAGGGCCTCTCGGAAGCCGATCTTCAGGAAACCCATGAGCAACGCGACGCAGGCGCCCGTCGTGAGCCCGATCTGGAGTCCTCCGCCTGTCCAGAAGCATCTCTGGATCCTCTTCAGCCTGGCCGGCTCGAATTCGAGCCCGATGGTGAAGAGGAGCATGACGACCCCGATCTCGGCCAGGGTTCGAACAGTCTCGCTGTTCCTGACCAGCGACAGGGCTCCGGGGCCGATGAGAACGCCCGTCAGCAGGAAGCCGACGACCGCAGGCAGCCTGAGCTTGTGGAAGAGATAGGTGATGAGGACGGAGGCCGCCAAGACGACGACCAACTCCCGCAGGATGTGGGTTTCCATCCTATCGGGCCGTGTCCTCCTCGGCGAGCCGGCGGGCCAGTTCGTCGGAGTCGCGATAGAAGGCCTGGAGCCGTCTCAGCTCGGCCTCGAGGGCGCGCCGGACGCCAGCGTAGGCCGGGTCCCCGTAAACGTTCCGGAGCTCGAGCGGGTCCTTCTCGAGGTCGTAGAGCTCCCAGGCGTCGATGTCATGGTAGAAATGGATGAGCTTGTGACGGCGGGTCCGGACGCCGTAATGGCGCTTGGCCATGTGGACGGCGGGGTACTCGTAGTAGTGGTAATAGACGGATTCCGGCCAGCCCCCGGGGCGGCGACCCTCGAGCAGGGGCCGGAACGACCTCCCCTGCATCTCGCCCGGTTTCCCTAGGCCGGCGACATCGAGGAAGGTCGGGGCGAAATCAAGGTTGGAGACCATGTCCTCGTTGATCGACCCCGGCCGGACGCGCCCAGGCCAGCGTATGACCAGGGGCATGCGCAAGGCTTCCTCGTACATGAAGCGCTTGTCGAACCAGCCGTGCTCGCCGAGGAAGAAGCCTTGGTCCGACGTATAGACGACGAGAGTGTCGTCGGCCAGCCCGGTCGCGTCCAGGACGTCGAGGACTCGGTCGACGCTCTCGTCCACGGCCGCGATCGAGCCCAGATAGTCCTGGAGGTAGCGCCGGTACTTCCAGCGGACGAGGGCCTCGCCATCGAGCGCGGCCCGCTCAAAGTCCGCCCGCTTGGGGCCGTAGGCCTTCTCCCAGGCGTCCCTCTGGGCCTCGTCCATCCTGGCCGGCGGCGGGCCGAGTTTGAGGTCGGAGTCGAGGGTCATGTGGTCCCGGATGGTCATCTCCTGCTCGAAGGCGGCCCCCGAGCGCGTCTCGTAGTCGTCGAAGAGCGTCGGCGGCTCCGGGAACTCCACGCCGTCATAGAGATGAAGGTGCCGTTCGGCCGGCTGCCAGTTGCGATGGGGGGCCTTGTGATGGAGCATGAGCAGGAAGGGTTTCCCCCCGCCTCGCCGGGCCTCGAGGAAGTCCGAGGCCATGTCGGTCAGGATATCGGTCACATAGCCGTTGTGCCGCGCCCTGGTCCCCATCTCGATGAGATCGGGATTGTAATAGTCCCCCTGGCCGGGCAGGATCGTCCAGCGGTCGAATCCGGTCGGGTCGCTCTTGAGGTGCCATTTCCCGAGCAACGCCGTCTCGTAGCCCGCCTCCCGGAGGATCTTAGGGAAGGTCATCTGGGTCCCGTCGAAGGCCACCGCGTTGTCCCGGACGCCGTTCAAATGGCTGTGCTTCCCGGTCAAGATGACGGCCCGGCTGGGCGCGCAGATGCCGTTGGTGCAGAAGCAGCTGTCGAAACGGACGCCCTCGCGGGCGATCCTGTCGATCCCGGGCGTGCGGTTGAGCCGGCTCCCGTAGCATCCGATCGCCTGGGAGGCGTGGTCGTCGGCCATGATGAAAACGATATTGGGGCGCCTGCCCTTTCGCGGCCAGGAGGATCCACAACCGATGACCGGGAGGGCCAGGGAGGCCAGGCCCGCGGTCCTGACGAACTCGCGTCGTTTCATGGGCGGCTCCGACTGCCTTATAACACGGGCGGCGAGGACGGTCAACGTCCGTCCTACCCCCACGGGTGAGGATCACGGCCCGGATCTCACCCCCCTAAACCCCCGGAGCGGGGATTGCGCCGCAAGGGGACGGGTTTAGACTGGGAACCGGCCGCCCGCGGGCGGCGAATCTAAGCTATGGAGTGTGATATGAAGAGGTTCCTGATCATCGGTCTCGCGGCCCTCAGTGTGGCCGTCCTGCTCCCCCAGAACGCGGCCGCGGGTGTCGGCCTCAAGGGCGGGCTGGCCC
>DSDX01000072.1 GCA_011048485.1 Candidatus Aminicenantota bacterium
AGTACGCGTTCCTGCTCGACCTGGCCGGGATCAGGGAGTGAGCCGGGGGCCGGACGCGCCGCGGCGCCGTTTGACAACCGGCCACGTCTTGACTAAACTGGAGTGGCCTTTTTGGCCCGCTAGCTCAATTGGTAGAGCAGCAGACTCTTAATCTGCGGGTTGTAGGTTCGAGTCCTACGCGGGTCATTCTTCAAACCCCGTCATGATCCCGTCCCGAGCCGGAATGTTCACGGTCCGATTACTATCGCGCGGCTGAAGCCGTTCGCCGTCCTCGCTCGGCCGACGAGGACGCGAAATCCGCGTATCCTTCCAGCGCCCGCCGGCGTGAGGGACTCTGCCGCCCCATGATCGACCGCAGTCCTTGACTCTCGGCCAAGGCCGGGATATCCTCAACCGCGCGCCTTCGGTCGGTATCCGCAACGGTGGGGCCCGCCGCGAGGGGCTCGCCTATCGACGACAGACGGCTTTGTCGCCTATTCCATCAACCGCCGCTGCGGCTGACGGCTTTGACGAACTTCAAAAAGACGAACGCCGAGATGGCACAGGAGGGAGAAGACAGATGAAGGCCATGGCCAACGAGCAAGACGGGCCCGCGATGAACATGTTCTGCTATCAATGTGAACAAACCGCCCAGGGAACCGGCTGCACCTTGCAAGGCGTCTGCGGCAAGGATCCAGAGACCGCGGCGCTCCAGGACCTCCTGATCCACATCGCCGAGGACGTCAGCCGGCACGCCCACAGGGCGCGGCAACTCGGCGCGGCCCATCGCCCGGCCGATCTGTTCGTCGTCGAGGCCCTGTTCGCCACGGTGACCAACGTGGACTTCGATCCGCGGCGCGTGTCGGAGCTGATCCGGCGCGGCGCGGCGGTCCGCGGCGAGATCCAGCGGGTCTGCGAGGCGGCGCACCGGAAGGCCGGGCGGCAGCCGGAGCCGCCGGCGGACGAGGCGGCGATCGAGCCGGCCGACGACCTCGGCGGGATGATCCGGCAGGGCAGGCAAGTCACCGTCAAGAAGCGGATCGACGCCCTCGGCCAGGACGTGGCGGGACTTCAGGAACTGATCACCTACGGTCTGAAAGGCATGGCCGCCTACGTCGACCACGCGCAGATCCTCGGGGTCGAGGACGACGCGGTCTATGCGTTCATCCATGAGGCGATGGACTTTCTGGCCGGCAACCCCGATGACGTGGCCGCACTGATGGCCATGGCGTTGCGCGTCGGCGAAGTGAACCTCAGGGCCATGGAGATGCTAGATGCCGCCAACACCGGCTCGTACGGCCATCCGGAGCCAACCGAGGTCCGCGTCACGCCCGTCAAGGGCAAGTGCATCGTGGTCTCCGGTCATGATCTCAAAGACCTCGAGATGCTCCTGGAACAGACCGAGGGCCGGGGGATCAACGTCTACACGCACGGGGAGATGCTGCCCAGTCTGGCGTATCCGCGGCTCAAGGCGCACAAGCACCTCGTGGGCAACTACGGCGGAGCGTGGCAGGATCAGCGGCACGAGTTCGATGTCTTCCCGGGCGCGATCCTGATGACCACCAACTGCATCCAGAAGCCCAAGGCCAGCTACGCCGGGCGCATCTTCACCACCGGACTGGTCGCCTGGCCGAGCGTCGCCCATATCGCCGCCGACGCAGAGGGGAACAAGGATTTCACGCCGGTGATCGAGGCGGCGCTGGCGGCCCCGGGCTTCGCCGAGGACGTCGAGCCCAAGTCGATCACCATCGGCTTCGCGCGCAACACCGTCATGGGCGTGGCCGGGACGGTGGTCGACGCCGTCAAGGCCGGGAAGATCCGTCACTTCTTCCTCATCGGCGGCTGTGACGGGGCCAAATCCGGCCGGAACTACTACACCGAGCTGGCCCAACTGGTCCCGGATGACTGTATGATCCTGACCCTGGCCTGTGGTAAGTACCGTTTCAACAAGCTCCCGTTCGGCGACATCGGCGGCATCCCGCGATTGCTGGACTGCGGGCAGTGCAACGACGCCTACAGCGCCATCCGGATCGCCACGGCCTTGAGCGAGGCCTTCGGGTGCGGGGTGAACGATCTGCGCTGAGCCTGGTCCTGAGCTGGTACGAGCAGAAGGCGGTGTGCGTCCTGCTCACGCTGCTGCACCTCGGCATTCGGAATATGCGGCTTGGCCCGACGCTGCCGGCGTTCATCGGCCCCAACGCTCTGAACGTGCTGGTGAACACGTTCAACCTCAGGCCGATCAAGACGCCTGCCGAAGACCTCGCCGACATGCTGGGATGATCGACGCGCGCGGCCGCCGAGCGGCGTCTTCACGGGTCCTCATGGCCTGGAGACACCGCCGGTCATCTGCCACAGACTCTTGATCTGCGGGTTGTCGGCTCGAGCCCTACGCGGGGCATTTTCCTTTCGCCGCTCACGAGTCCAAGCGAAGCGGCTTGTATGCGTTGGACGACAGGATTACAATCGTATCAGACCACGCGGCTCGTGGGGATGTGGACAGCCGGCGCCGAAGACGCACAGCGTGGAAAGATCGACGCCGGGACTGGCGCTGCGCGGATGGAATCGCGTCCATGATGGAATTCAAGCATACCCATGACGGGTCCAAGAAAGCTCAACAACGCGTGAAACACCCCCTTCATCACGAGCATCATCCCGGTCACGGCGGCATGACATTCGAGGGCGGCGGGGGCCGCGGCCGCAGGGATCACGAGCCGAGCGGGGCGCACAAGCACACGGACATGGTCGCCGATTTCAGGCGAAGATTCTGGATCTCGCTCGCCGCCACCGTGCCCATCCTGGCCCTCTCGCCCATGATCCAGAGGTTCCTGGGTCTCGGGGACGCGCTCAGGTTCCCCGGGGACATCTGGCTTCTCTTCGCCCTCTCGTCCTTCGTCTATGCCTTCGGCGGCTACCCCTTCTTGAAGGGCATCGCGGCCGAGCTCGGAAAGAGGCGGCCGGGTATGATGACGCTCATCGCGGTGGCGATCACCACCGCCTACGCCTACAGCGCCGCCGTCGTCTTCGGCCTCCGGGGCGAGGTCTTCTTCTGGGAGCTGGCGACTCTCGTCGACATCATGCTGCTCGGGCACTGGGTGGAGATGAAGTCGGTCGCGGGAGCGTCCCGGGCCCTCGAGGAGCTGGCCCGGCTCATGCCTTCGGAGGCCCACCTGCTCCGGGAGGACGGTTCGACGGTCGACGTTCCCCTTTCTGAGCTCGAGGCGGGCCGGCGGGTCGTGGTCAAGCCGGGCGAGAAGGTCCCGGCCGACGGGGACGTCGTCGAAGGAGAGACCTCGGTCGACGAGGCCATGCTCACCGGTGAGTCGAAGCCCGTGAGCAAGAAGGAGGGCGATACCGTCATCGGCGGATCCGTCAACGGCGAAGGCTCCCTCACGGTCGAGATCAAGAGGACGGGCAAGGACTCCTACCTGTCCCAGGTCGTCGATCTCGTCCGGCGGGCCCAGGCGAGCAAATCGAGGACCCAGGACCTGTCGGACCGGGCCGCGATGTGGCTAACCTTGATCGCCATCGGCGCGGGCCTGCTGACCCTCATCGGCTGGCTGGCCGCGGCCGAACGGGGCTTCTCGTTCGCCCTCGAGCGGATGGTCACGGTCATGGTCATCACCTGCCCGCATGCCCTGGGCCTGGCCGTTCCGCTTGTCGTGGCCATGTCGACCGCGATCTCGGCCCGCAACGGCCTGCTCATCAGGGATCGCGCCGCCTTCGAGCGGGCCCGCAAGATCCAGGCCGTCGTCTTCGATAAGACCGGCACGCTGACGGAGGGGCGCTTCGGGGTGACGGACACGCTGGCCCTCGGCTCGGGCGGCCTGGACGAAGCCGGGGTCCTGAGATACGCGGCCGCCGTCGAAAGCCGCTCCGAGCACTCGATCGCCAAGGGCATCACCGCAGCGGCCCCGGGCGATCTCCCTCCCGTCGAGGGATTCAAAGCCATCCCCGGACAGGGCGCCGAGGGGCGCGTCGAAGGCCGCGAGATCAAGATCGTCAGCCCCGGCTACCTCGAGGAGCGAGGGATCGGGATCGACGACGAGCGGGCCGAGCGGCTTTCCGCCGAGGGCAAGACCGTCGTTTACCTCCTCATCGACGGGCGGCCCGCGGGGGCCCTGGCCCTGGCCGACATCGTCCGCCCGGAATCGAAAGCGGCCGTGGGCCGTCTCAAGGAGATGGGCGTTCAATGCCTGATGCTGACCGGTGACAACCGAGCGGTCGCGGAGCAAGTGGCCGCCGAGCTGGGACTCGACGACTTCTTCGCCGAGGTGCTGCCGCGGGACAAGGCCGCCAAGATCAAGGAGGTCCAGGACCGCGGGCTGGTCGTGGCCATGGTCGGGGACGGCGTCAACGACGCCCCGGCCCTGGCCCAGGCCGACGTCGGGATCGCCATCGGCGCCGGCACCGACGTGGCCGTGGAAGCGGCCGACATCGTCCTCGTCAGGAGCGACCCGCTCGACGCCGTGGCCATCGTCGGACTGGCCCGGGCGACCTATCGCAAGATGGTCCAGAACCTGGCCTGGGCGACGGGTTACAATGCCGTCGCCATCCCGCTCGCGGCGGGCGTGCTCTTTCAGGCCGGGATCGTGCTCAGCCCGGCCCTGGGCGCCGTCCTCATGTCGCTCAGCACCGTCATCGTCGCCGTCAACGCCAGGCTGCTGAAAGTTGGAGAGGCTAAGGGAGACGGGTTATAATCGGTCCGGCCCATGCGCACCGCTCTCCTCGTCGTCGTTTTCATCGTCCTGACGCTCGTCGCCGCTCCCGTGCTGCTCGTCTGCGTCCTCGTCGGGCGGCCCGAGGCCTTCCTCGCCTACGGCGTCTGGATGATGCGGGTCGGGCGGTCCATCATCGGCATCCCGCTCGACGTCGAGGGGCTCGAACGGCTGGAACGGCAGACGCCCTACGTCTTCATGGGCAACCATCTGAGTTTTCTCGACGCGCCGCTCCTGGTGACGGTCGCCGACAGGCCGCTGCGCTTCATCGTCAAAAGGTTCGTCTTCCGCATCCCGGTCCTGGGCCTGGGGATGAAGTTCGCCGGCTATGTCCCTCTCGACAAGGAGGGCGTCGGGGAAGGGCGCAAGAGGATCGCCCGGGCGGCCGATCTCATCAAGGACAGGGGGTATTCGTTCCTCATCTATCCCGAGGGCCAGCGCAGCTGGGACGGGAAGCTGCAGCCTTTCCGGAGGGGCGGCTTCTTCCTGGCCCTCGAAACCGGGGCGCCCATCGTCCCGGTGTCGATCCGAGGGACCTACGAGCTGATGCCGCGAACGACCTGGCGCGTCCGCCGCGGTCCCGTCCGGATCGTCTTCCACGAACCGATCGACGTCTCCGGGTATACGGTCGAAACGATGCCGGAGCTCATGCAGAGGGTCCGCGCGGCTGTCGCCTCGGCCCTGTGACCGCACATCTTCCTGATTAAAAGCGCAGCGCGTCGCAGATGTTGGCGGAGCCGCGAGAGGGGGTCAAACCTACCTTTTGCAGCAAAAGGTAGGTTTGACCCCCTCCCAAGACGGCCTTCACCTGATCGTGACCGTGAAGACGCCCGCCCGGGCCGGGGCCATTCCCGCCAGGACGATCCGATAGAGCCGGTCGCCCCAGGAGCCGCGGAGCCTGGCGTCCTCGATATCGATCGCCTCGATCCTGGGCTCGAAGATCCGCCCGTCATACGTCAGAGCGATCGTCGCGGCGCCCCGGCCCGCATCCGGGTGGTGAAGCTCGATCCGGCCCGCCGCCGCCGTCTCGGGCCTGTGCCAGCTCATGAAGCTCAGCTCGACCGGGCGGCCCGCCGCGTCGAGCGCGTAGCGGTCCTCGACGACGACGCGCCGGCCGCGATCGAGGGCGATCCGGCGCTCCCACGACTTGATCCCCGCTTCGGGCGGATAGGCCCCGGCGATGTCGAGTTCGAGTGAGGCCCGGCCCGCGTCGGCCCGGTACCGGACGTCCCGGGCCCGGAACTCGCGGCCGTTCTTCTGCATGACGCCGTTCACGGTGGGCAGGTTATGGAAGGCCGACTGCATGGTCCAGATC
>DSDX01000073.1 GCA_011048485.1 Candidatus Aminicenantota bacterium
CAGCCCCCGCCTCCTTTTCTACAAAAAAACTTTCCACCCCGACTTGGTGACCGGGACGTTCGTCAATCGGAATCACTTCTCCGGCTACCTGGAAATGGTCATTCCCCTGGCGCTCGGATTGGTCCTGGCCAGGACGAACCTCCTGAGCTTCGATGCCGACGGCCTCCGGGAGAAGTTCCTCCTCTGGACGTCCAAGGAAGGCCTGGGGAACGTCCTTGTCCTGGCCTCTGTCGTTGTCATGGCCTTGGGGATCGTCATGTCGAATTCGCGGTCCGGACTGGCCGTCCTCTGTCTCATCCTGTTCCTTTTCCTCGGGCTGTCCGTTTTCTCCTACAGCCAGACCGGGTACCGCCGGCCCTGGATCGGAAAGTCCATCCAGGCGACGGTCCTCGTCGCCACGGCCTTGGCGATCTATATCGGCGTCGGTTCGACCATCAAGCGCTTCGACCGGGACGACCTTCTCCGCGACGCCCGGCCGGTCTATTGGGCGGCTTCGGCC
Organism: Candidatus Aminicenantota bacterium; assembly: GCA_011048485.1. Taxonomy (GTDB): domain Bacteria; phylum Acidobacteriota; class Aminicenantia; order Aminicenantales; family Saccharicenantaceae; genus RBG-16-66-30. The sequence goes on from DSDX01000073.1 coordinate 500, forward strand.
GATATCGTCCGCGATTTCCCCCTCTTCGGAACGGGCCTGGGCACGTTCGCCTCGGCCTACAACGCCTACGAGAAATGGAGCGGCAACGAAAAGCGGCTCGTTCATGCCCACAACGATTACTTGGAGGCCGTCGCCGAGCTCGGATTCGTCGGGGGCATCATCCTCATCGGGGGCATTCTCTATCTCGCGACCCAGGCTTTCCTCGTTTGGAGGAAGCGGAGGGACGCCCAGGCCCGGGGGCTCGCCCTCGGCGGCCTTGTCTCTTTGGCCGGGATGGGGGTCCATGCCTTCACCGATTTCAACCTGCACATCCCGGCCAATATGGTCCTCTTCACGGTCACTCTGTGCCTGACGGTGGCCATGGCTTTTTACCGCAAGACCTGAGGCCTCTGTCAATGAGAAAGATCTGTCTCGTTTCCGGGCTGGCGGCGCTCGTCGCTCTCCAGGCCGCCATCGCCTGGAACGCGCGGCTTTGCTGGAAGGGGAAGGCGATCGTGAACGAACCGGAAGCTAGGACCCGCATCCTGCTCCGGGCCAACGCGGTCTATCCCTGGAACGCCGCCGGCCATTTCGAGCTCGGCAAGGTCTATTTCGAACGCGGGGCGGAAGCCCTGGGGGACCCGGCCGCGCGCGACAGGTATTTCGACCTGTCCGTCGAGGCCTTCCTGCGCTCCCTTCGCCTCGATCCCGCATCTGCCCAGGCCCACTTCCACCTCGCCCAGACGCTCCTCTATATGAGCTACATGTCCCGGCCGGCGCCGCTCGGGTACTTCGAAGAATACCTGAAGGCGGCCAGGCTCACCGGCCACAACAGCCAGATCTACTTCGATGTCGGCAAGGTGATGCTAAGCCGCTGGGACACGCTCTCGCCGACGGAAAAAGACTTCGCCGCGGACATCCTGGGAAAGACATTGGCCGGCCGGGACCAGGACCGCCTGCTCGACCTCCTCGGGATCTGGCATCTCGATTGCCGGGATCCGGCGCTCCTCGAACGGATCCTGCCCGACCATGGCCCCTCTCTCCGGGCCTGCGCCCGCTTCCTCGGAGAGCGATCGACGTCGCTCGAGGCCCGGCAGCTGGCCTTGGCCAGGGCCGAAAAGCTCGATTTCTCGAGGGCCAAAAGCCAGCTCGACAAAGGCCGGCAGGCGGCCGAGGCCTCTCGAGCGGCCGGAGCCAAGGGTTATTACCAAACCGCTGTCTGGGTCCTCAGGTCCATCAAGTTCTATCAGGACCTCGTCGGCCGGGAGCTTATCGACCCGGACGAGTTCGACCGGGTCCAGAGAACGGTCCGCCGTCTTCAAGCCATGAACGGCATCGAGCGGACCCGCTCCATCGCCGACGAAGACGGAGTGATCGCGGCCTACCTCGCGTTGGAAGACGATCCCGCGGCGTTGGGCGAGTTCGAGGATTTCGTCAGGGCCAAGGGGCTGCTCGGCGAGGACCCGAAGGCGCTGACCTCCTTCGAGGAGCTGCCGACTTTGGCCTTCCGGCTGGCCCTCGACTTCCGGCGCAAGCGATACGAGGACATCGTCGGGGCCGGCGATCTCCTCGCTGCGAGCTCTCTGACGGTCCCCCCGTCCCACCGGTCGTGGTATGTCCGCAGCCTCGGATTGATCGGGGAATCGAACCTCGAACGGCGCGACGTCCGGGAGGCCGAAAAGTATTTCCGCATGGCCCTGGAACTCGAACCGGAGAACCTCGCGATCCTTCTGGGCCTCGAACGGTGCGGCGGGCGTCGCAGCCCCGGGGACAAGCCCGATGAACTCCGGCGGGCCATCGATCGCCTGACGAGCCCCGCGACGATCGATCTCGGAGGCCGGACCCTTGACAAAGGCGAGAGCTTGCAAGTCGACCTGGTCACCGACGGCCGGCCGAGGACGCTCCGTCTCGGCTTCACACCTGCGATCGCCGGCGGCCATCCTCTCGTCTCCATCTTCGTGAACGGCCGGGTCGTCTGGGAAGATATTGGGGACACCGGCTCGGGCGCCTTCCCGGTTTCTCCCCTGATAGGCGTGAATAGCCTGGAAATAACGGCCGTGGGTGGCGCGATCGAACTGGCCGGGATCACCCAAAGGATCGCCGCCGGACGCTAGGAAGCCTATATGATGAAAAATGAAGTGCTTAAGCTACTTGACAGGTCGCGGTGGGGACGCCTATCATATCTATGGGCTAGGAGGAAAGCCATGCGACGAGATGCCAAGGGTGTTGTCCTGTGTGGGTCGGCGTTCCTGCTGATCCTTGCTTTGACGGCATCTGTGGCCGGCCCCCAGGAGATCGCCAAGGGCGACTTGATCGGATTCATCTGCGGGCAGGACGGCTCCACCCCGGTCGCGGGGGCCGTCGTCATGGTCAAGAACCTGACGACCGGCGTCGTCACCGAGGCCGGCGAGTCCGACGATCTGGGCATGTTCAAGGTGGCCGGCCTCGACGCCGGCATCTACGCTCTGGGCGTCCGGTCGCAGGGGGGCGATTTCAACTGCCAGGATTTCTTCGGGATCACCTCCCAGAAGACAGCCAAGATCTCCGTCGCCCTGAACCGCTATGACCCGGCCGCCGCGGCAGGCGCCGCGATGGTCATCAAGGAGCAGCGGGACAAGGGCGAGGCCTACGTCGGCAAGGTCGTCGCCTACGACCCCGCGACGCGGCAAGCCGCCGTCCTCGTCGAGATCGGGCTCATCCAAGCGGAAGACCGCATCCATGTCAAAGGCCGGACCACGGATTTTTACCAGGACCTGCGGACCCTGATGGCCGACGGGACCAGGACGGATCGGGTCACGGTCGGCAACACGGCCATGCTCCGGACGTCCGAGCCCTGCGAGTCCGGCGACCTTGTCTACATCGTCTGCAAGCGCGGAGTCCCGCCGTTCTTCCTGGCCCCGCTCGGCATCGCCGCGATCGTGGCCGGGGCCATGCCCCTCTCGGCGACCTTCGAAGAAGAGCCGGCCTCGCCGTTCAAGATCAGGTAGCCGCTTCCTTCCGGTTCCTTCCCTCTCTCCAATCTGCTAACATGGATGCGGTAGCTCTATCGACATGAACAGGACGAACATCCTCGGGACCTCCGTCGTGGCCGCGACGATCGCCCTCATGGCCGCCGTCGCTCCCGCCGCGGCCGCCCAAGTCCCGCCCGAGGTCCGGGCCAAGGCGGCCGGCATCTTCGCCGCCCTGGACAGGATCGAGGCGGAGGCCGCGAGAGCCGGGGGCCGGACCACGGCGCCGCCCGCGGCCGGGCCCGGTTCGCGCCGCCTGGTCTTCACGGAGGCCGAGCTCAACGCCTACGCCGCCTGCCTTCTCGAGGACCGGGGCGAACGGTACGTCAAGTCCATCGAGCTCAAGCTCCTGGCCGGAGACCGCATCGAGGGCCGCCTCGGCATCGACCTCGGCCGGCCCCAGGCCGGGGGCCTCATGCCGCAGAAGCAGGACCTGCTCTTCGCGGCCCGCGTCGAGTCCCGGGACGGGATGATCCGGATCGACATGGACAAGCTGTACGTGGGCACGCAGGCCGTCCCGCCCGATTTCGTCGACGCCGTCATTGGCGTGGTCTCGCGCCTCCAGGGGCTCGAGCCCACGAGCATCGAGGATTGGTACGAACTGCCTCCCGGCGTCCTGCGGCTGGAAAGCCAGCCCGGCCAGGTCGTCGTGATCTATTGACATGATCAGGATCATCGGGGGCGTCCACAAGAACCGGCGCCTCAAGCTCGTGCCCGGCGCCGCGGTCCGGCCCATGCAGGACAAGGTCAAGGGAGCTTTGTTCAACATCCTCGGCGAAAGGGTCTGCGGCGCCGTCGTCCTCGACGGTTTCGCGGGGACGGGCTCGATCGGACTCGAGGCCTTGAGCCGGGGGGCCGCGACGTGCGTCTTTGTCGACGAGCACGCCCCGGCGGTCAAGGTCATCAAGGCCAACGTCGAGAAGTGCGGAGCGGGGGAGAGATCCGTCGTCCTGCACCGGGAATTCAACAGGGCCGTCATCGACCTGGCCGGACAGGGCGTCCGGTTCGATCTCATCGTCCTCGACCCCCCTTATCGTCTGCTCGAGGAGAGGAACCCGCTCAAGGTCATCCGCAAGCGGGGATTGCTCGGGCCGGGGGGCCTGATCGTCCTCCGCCGCCACTTCAAGACCAGGCCCAAGACCGGCGACTTCGAGCTCGAGCGCCAAGTTACCCTCGGCGACGACGTCCTGGCGTTCTACGCGGCCCGGGTTGCGGGGACCGGGGACGACGCGTCCGCGGAGGGCCGGACGGCCCGCGCCAAGGGCCCGCGGAAGCGCTTGCCCGCCGCCCGAGGTTCGCCTAAAATGGGCCCATGAAGAAATCGGGAGCCTCGGCCGATCCGTTCTGGGGCGAGAAGCCGCTCGTCGACGAGAACGAGATCTTCACCGATCTGCGCGTCACCCAGGGCAGCACCCTCTTCCTCGGCCGCTATTCGGCCGCCGAGGTCCTGGCGGTCCTCGACAGGAAAGGCTTCCTCAAGGAGGCCCGCAAGCGCTTCCTCTGGCCGCTGGCCTACGAGCTCGATTCGTCCGAATACCCGCTCCAGAGACTGCAGATCTTCCTGCGCGAGCCCGGGCCCGAGAACCTCATCGTCGACGTCAAGATCAAGGAATGCGACTTCACCGCCAAGCCGGCCGCGGCGGGACTCCCCGCCCTTCCTTCCCAGAAGACCCTGGCCTTCGAATGGCTGACCCTCCAGAATCCCTTGGTCAAGCGGGGCGAGCCGTTCTCGCCCCTGCCGGGCCAGACCCGTCCGGGGCTGAGCATGCGCTCGAAGATCATGGGCCTGTTCGTCTACCTCGGCCGCCTGGTCCATAAGGACGCCCTGCTGGCCTTCCCGGCCTATTTCCACAACGCCGTCCTCTTCTCGCGCTACTTCCACTTCTGGAGCCCGCGCAAGGAGGCCGAGGTTTTGGCCATCCGGCGGGCCTTCAGGCACATGCCCTTCCGCCAGCTAGCCTGGGTCGTCCACCTCAACTGCCTGAGGCGGGGGGACGGCACCGTGTACGAATGGCAGGCCGAGGAGCAGCTCCACGCCCTGACCCGCCCGCTCAAGGACTACTTCGACGCCCGGCGCTACAAGGAGATCGTGAAAACGGAGCTCAAGGCCCTCCGTTTCACGGCCGACCTGGACGAGTTCGAGCGGAGGTCGTCCGAGATCCCGTCCTTTTGCGGCGGGTCCTAGATTCTGCTATAATACCGCGCTCAAGGAGTGCGTCCCATGAAGAAAGAGATCCATCCCGGATACCAGGACTGCGTCGTGACCTGCGCCTGCGGCAACACCTTCACGACCCGGTCGACGAAGAAGGAGATCCGCGTCGAGATCTGCTCCCAGTGCCATCCCTTCTTCACCGGGAAGCAGAAGTTCATCGACAGCGCCGGCCGGGTCGAGAAGTTCAAGAAGAAATACGGCGACACCAAGGACCTCAAGAAGGCCCGCGACGTCAAGAGCCTGGCGAAGACGAAAAAATCGTCTCGATGATCCGGGAACTCCAGGCGATCGAGGACAAGTACCG
>DSDX01000380.1 GCA_011048485.1 Candidatus Aminicenantota bacterium
CATGCGGCTGGAGAAGCGGGTCTGCGATGACGCGCCGTTCTACGTCCTCGGCCCGCTCGTCACGGACATCGCGCCCGGCTACGACCACATCGTATCGGCCATCGGGGGGGCCGTGGCCGCGGCGGCGGGGGCGGACTTCCTGTGCTACGTCACGCCCGCGGAACACCTCGGCCTGCCCGGGGACGACGACGTCCGCGACGGGCTCATCGCCTCGAGGATCGCGGCCCACGCGGCCGACATCGTCAAGGGCGTCCCCGGGGCGCGCGGGCGCGACCTGGCCCTGGCCCGGGCCCGCAAGCGCCTCGACTGGGAGACCCAGCGGCGGCTTTCGATCGACCCGGCCCGGTTCGCGGCCGTTAGGAAGCGGCGCAAGACCCGCGGCCGGGCCTGCTCCATGTGCGGGGATTTCTGCGCCATGCGCATTGTCAGCGAGTTCCTCGGCCGCGGCGGAAAGGCCGATGGCGACTGCGCCTAGGGGCCTTCTCTTCGGAACGGCCGGGGTCCCCTTCTCCGCCGCGGACGATTCGACGGTCGCGGGGATCGAGCGCATCAAGGCGATCGGCCTCGATGGCCAGGAGATCGAGTTCGTCCAGGGCGTCAAGATGGGCCTCGAGACCGCGGCCAAGGTCCGGGCCAAGGCGGAGAGCTTGGGCGTCCGGTTGAGCGTCCACGCCCCTTATCACATCAACTTCAACTCCGAGAACCCGGGCATCCGTCTCCAGAGCCGGGAGCGGCTGCTCAAGACGGCCCGCGTCGGGGCGGCCTGCGGCGCCTCGAGCGCCGTCTTCCACGCCGCTTTTTACGGGAAGGACCCGCCCGCGAAGGCCTACGCCGCCGTCAGGTCCGAGCTGGCCGAGGTCCAGTCGATCGTCCGGACCGAGAGGCTGGGCATCGACCTGAGGGTCGAGACGATGGGCAAGCGGTCGCAGTTCGGCTCGCTCGACGAGGTCCTGTCGCTCTGCCGCGACGTCGACGGCCTCAAGCCCTGCCTCGACTTCGCCCACCTCTACGCTCGCGAGGGCAGGGTCAACGGCTACCGCCAGTTCGAGCGGGTCCTGGCCAAGGTGGCGCGCAAACTCGGGGCGCGCGCGCTGCGGGACGCCCATATCCACATCGCCGGGATCCATTTCGGGGACAAGGGCGAGATCAAGCATCTCGATCTCGAGGAGACGGAATTTCGCACCGACGAATGGCTTCAGGTTTTGCGCGACCTCGGCGTCGAGGGCCTAGTCATCTGCGAGAGCCCGAACCTCGAGGCCGACGCGGTCATGCTTAAAAAGCTCTATCAGGCTCAGGGCGCGGATTAGGATCGGGTTCAAGGAGGTTACCCATGAAATGGCGGGGAAGACGGCAAAGCACGAACGTCGAGGACCGGCGCGGCACGGGCGGCCGCGGGCTGGCGGTCGGAGGCGGCATCGGCGGATTGGGGATCGTCATCGCGATCATCTATGTCCTGCTCGGAGGCGATCCCGGGGACATGACGCCGTCCCTGCAGGTCGACCAACCCTACGCGGCGGGCGCCGGCCAGCCGCTGACCGAACACGACACGGAGCTGGGCGAGTTCATCGCCACCGTCCTGGCCAGCGTCGAGGACGTCTGGCGGGCCCGGTTCCAGGAGATGGGCGCGACCTACGTCGAGCCCAAGCTGGTGCTCTTCTCGGGCGCGGTCGAATCGGCCTGCGGCTACGCCGGCTCGTCCGTGGGACCGTTCTATTGCCCCGGCGACTCGAAGGTCTACATCGACCTCGCTTTCCTCGAGGACATGCAGCGGCGGCTCGGCGCTCAAGGGGATTTCGCCATGGCCTACGTCCTGGCCCACGAGGTCGGCCACCACGTCCAGAACCTGCTCGGGATCAACGACCAGGTCATGGCCCGGCGGGGCCGGGTGAGCGAAAGGGAGTTCAACCAGCTCATGGTCCGCATGGAGCTCCAGGCCGATTTCCTGGCCGGCGTCTGGGCCCACTACGCCAACCTGGAACAGGGTTTCCTCGAGCCGGGCGACATCGAGGAGGGGATCAACGCGGCCGGGGCCGTCGGCGACGACCGCATCCAGCGGCGGACCCAGGGCTACGTCGTCCCGGACTCGTTCACCCACGGCACGTCCGAGCAGCGGGCCCGCTGGTTCAGGAAGGGCCTGCAGACGGGCGACATCCGCCAGGGCGACACCTTCAACGCCGCCGTCCTTTAAGGAAGGCGCCGCAGACAGGACGTGTCCCGATTCCGTTTGACCCCCTTGCCGAGGCGGGCATATAATAAGCCCTCATTTTCACCGATAAGGAGAGGCCTATGGTCGAAATCCGTTTCCACGGCCGCGGCGGTCAGGGGACCGTCGTCGCTTCCAAGATCCTGGCCGACGCCATCGCCAAGGAGGACAAGTGGGTCCAGGCCTACCCGGAGTTCGGCGTCGAGCGGCGCGGCTCGCCCGTTGTCGCCTTCATCCGCATCAATGACAAGCCCATCTACGACAAGAGCCGCATCTACGCCCCCGACCACGTCGTCGTCGTCGACCCCACCCTGGTCGAGGCCATCGACATCACCGAGGGCCTCAAGCCGGGCGGGATGATCATCATCAACAGTGATCGCCGTCCCGAGGACCTGCCCTTCCACGGCAAGTTCGAGGTCCGGACGATCAACGCCACGGCCATCGCCGTCAAGCACAAGCTGGGCAGCCTGGCCGCGCCCATCGTCAACACGGCCATCGCCGGGGCGGTCATCAAGATCCTGGGCCTGGCCAAGCCCGAGTCCCTGGCCACGGCCATCCGGGACGGCATCGCCATCAAGCCCGATGACAACATCAAGGCGGCCCGGGAAGCCTACGAGATGGCCTGAGGGAGAGGACGCATGAGACCCAAGAAAGCCAAGAAGATCGTCTTCAAGTCGGCCGAGGAGATGCCGATCATGATCTGCTCGGTCGGCGACCAGACCCACAACCTGACCGGGGCCTGGCGGAACATCCGCCCGGAGATCGACCTCTCCAAGTGCATCAAGTGCGGCATCTGCTGGAAGTTCTGCCCCGAGCCGTCGATCGACGTCGTCGACGAGTGGCCGGTCGTCGATTACGACTACTGCAAGGGCTGCGGCATCTGCGCCGAGGAATGCCCGGCCAAGTGCATCGTCATGGTGGAGGAGCGGAGATGAAAAAAGTCATCATGGGGAACCACGCGCTGTCCTACGGCGCGATGCTGGCCCGGTCCCAGGTCATCTCCGCCTACCCCATAACGCCCCAGACCCAGGTCGTCGAGCTCCTCTCGGAGATGTGCGCCGACGGCTCCCTCGACGCCCGGTTCATCAAGGTCGAGTCGGAGCACTCGGCCATGGCCTCCTGCATCGGCGCGTCGGTCGCCGGGGCCCGGGCCTTCACGGCCACGTCGGCCCAGGGCCTGGCCCTCATGCACGAGATGCTCCACTGGGCCGCCGGCGGGCGCCATCCCATCGTCATGGGCAACATCAACCGGGCCATGGCCCCGGGCTGGTCGATCTGGACCGACCAGAACGACAGCCTGTCCCAGCGGGACACGGGCTGGATGCAGTTTTACTGCTCTTCCAACCAGGAGGTCGTAGACACGGTCATCCAAGGCTTCAAGGTCGCGGAGAGGCTGATGATCCCGGCCATGGTCGTCCTGGACGCCTTTGCGCTGTCCCATACCTACGAGGTGGTCGACGTCCCCGACCAGAAGCTGGTCGACGAGTTCCTGCCGCCGTTCAAGCCCGAGATCCGGCTGACCCCGGCCGATCCGAGGGCCTTCGGGGGCCTGACCGGCTCGGACCACTACATGGAGCTCCGCTATCTCCTCCAGAGGGAAATGGAGAAGGCGCCGGCCCTCATCGAGGAGACCGGCCGCGAATACGAGAAGCTCTTCGGGCGCTACCTGGGGCTCGTCGATCCTTACAGATGCGACGACGCCGAGCTCGTCTTCGTCACCTCGGGCACGGCGGGCTTCACGGCCCGCGTCGCCGTCGACGAGCTGCGCGCCTCGGGCGTCAGGGCCGGCAACCTGCGCGTCAAGGTCTTCCGGCCCTTCCCCTTCGACCGGGTCCGCGAGGTCCTGGCCAAGGTCAAGAGGGCGGCCGTCGTCGACCGGAATTGCTCCTACGGCGCGGGCGGCATCTTCTACCAGGAAGTCAAGTCGGCGCTCTACGGCCGTCCTGGCATGCCGCCGCTCTTCGGCTACATCGCCGGGCTGGGCGGCCGCGACATCATGGTCGACTCGTTCAAGGAGATCGCGGCGGACGCGATGTCCAAGGATAGGGCCGAGCAGGAGATCGTCTGGATCGGAGTCAAGAAATGAGCCAAGACACGAAGAAAGAGAAGAAGTTCACCATGACTCTGCCGCCCGAAGAGCTGATGGCTTGCGGCCATCTGGCCTGCCAGGGCTGCGGGGCGACGCTGGCCATGCGCTACATGCTCAAGGGCCTCGGCCAGAAGACGGCCCTGTGCATCCCGGCCTGCTGTTGGGCCGTCATCGACGGGCCCTATCCCTACTCGTCCCTGGACGTGCCGATCTACCACTGCGCCTTCGAGACGGCCGCGTCGACTGCGACCGGCGTCAAGGCCGGCCTGGAGATGGCAGGCGACCCGGAAACGACGGTCGTCGCCTGGGCCGGCGACGGGGGCACCTTCGACATCGGCATCCAGGCCCTATCCGGGGCGGCCGAGCGCAACGACGACATCATCTACGTCTGCTACGACAACGAGGCCTATATGAACACGGGCATCCAGCGCTCGTCGGCGACCCCCTACGGGGCCTGGACGACGACGACGCCGGTCAAGCACTTCAAGAACCGGCCGAAGAAGGACATCGTGGCCATCCTGGCCGCCCACCGCATCCCCTACATCGCCACGGCCAGCGTCTCCCACCCGGAGGACTTCGTCCGGAAGGTCAAGAAGGCCAAGGCCATCAAGGGGACGCGATTCTTCCACGTCTACGCGCCGTGCCCGACGGGGTGGAAGAGCCGGCCCGAGGACAGCGTCAAGTTGGCCCGCATGGCCGTGCAGAACGGGCTCTTCCCCCTGTACGAGATCGAGGACGGCGAGAAGTACACTCTAAACCTGAAGCTCAAGGACAAGAAACCGGTCGAGGACTACCTGCGCCTCCAGGGCCGGTTCCGCCACCTGTCGCCGGAGGCGATCGCGGAGATCCAGGCCGAGATCGACGTCCGTTGGGCGCGCCTGCTCAAGCACGTCGAGGCCTGAGTTCCGACAGGGGTCGGAGCGGCCAGGCTCGGCGTCTTCGCGGCGGGATCTCCCGCTCGCCTCGACTTGCCCGCGTGCGGCCATTCCCCTATAATTGATATCGACTTAGTCGGAAATACTCAAGGAGACGCCCATGATCCGGTTCGTTCGGAGCCTTCTGATCACAACGCTCGCCCTGGCGGCCGCCGGGGCCGCGTCCGCATGCGCCCAACCCCAGAACGGGGCCGAGACCGGCCCCGCCCCTGACTTCGCCATCCAGGACCTGGCCGGGAATTCGCTGACCCTGGCTGACTACAAGGGCAAGGTCCTGGTCGTCAACTTCTGGGCGACCTGGTGCCAGCCCTGCCGCGTCGAGATCCCCGATTTCATCGATGCCTACCGGGAGCTCAAGGCCGAAGGCCTCGAAATCCTGGGCCTCTCGGTCGACCGGATGACCGGCCCGGCCCTGCTCGAATGGACGCGCGGGATCGGCGTCAATTACCCGGTCGCCCTGGCCACGCCCCAGATCATTGGGGCCTACGAGCCGGGCCAATACATCCCGGCCACGATCATCGTCGACCGCAAGGGCGTCATCCGGTACCGCCATGTGGGCACCATGACCAAGGACGTCCTCGTGCGCCTCTTCAATCAGTATCGCTAAGATCAGAGGGGGTCAAACCTACCTGGTTCTCTTCCATTTACTGTGGGTGGCTGAAGGTTAACCGACCTGCCACCAGGTAGACGATGGTTTTGAGATAGCTGGCCTGCTTGAACCCATAGGCCCGTTTCATCGCCGTC
>DSDX01000379.1 GCA_011048485.1 Candidatus Aminicenantota bacterium
CCCTCGTCGTTTCCAACTTCGGCTGCGGCCCGGACAGTTTCCTGCTCAGCTATGGGCAGGCGATCATGGGGGACAAGCCCCTGCTCGTGCTGGAGATCGACGAGCATGGCGCCGCGGGTGGTTATGAGACCCGGATCGAGGCCTTCGTCGATGTCGTGCGCGGGCATGCGAGCGGCCGGAGAAAGGCGGGCTCGCGGCGGGCGCTGCCCCGCGAGCCGGCCCCCATCGCATTGAAGGGGAGGACCCTCTGGTTCCCCCAAATGCACCCCGTGGGCAACCGTTTCCTGGTCGCCGCGTTCCGGAGTGAAGGCCAGGACGCCCGGACCTTGCCGCTCGAGGACGAGGGGACGCTTGCCCTCGGCAAGAAATGGACGCGGGGAGCGGAGTGCCTGCCCATGGCCCTGACCCTGGGAGCCTTCCTTGACCGGGTCGATCCGAAAAGCAGGCCCGACGGCGACGATGCCCGCCCGCCGGCCCTTTTCATGCCCACATCGACGGGGCCGTGCCGCTACGGCCAGTACAGGACGCTTGACAGGATGGTCTTCGAGCGCTTGAAGCTCGACGATGTCCCCATTATCTCCCCGGGCGCGCACAACGCCTATTTCGGATTGCGCGGCAGCCTGAGGCGGCGGGCCTGGGCCGGGATCTGCGGCGGCGATCTCCTCTTCAAGATGCGTTGCCGCGTCCTGCCGTACGAGACCACAAAGGGCGATACCGAAGAGGTCCTTGAGCGGGTTTCCCGGCGCGGCGAAGACCTTGTCGCCTCGAAGGCCATGCGCTGGCCCGCCTTCCTCGAAGAGGCCATGGGCGAGTTCCTGAGAATCCCCGTCGGGCCCGGGCCGAGGCCCCTGGTCGGGATCGTCGGCGAGATCTATGTCCGCTGCAATCCTTTCGCCAACGGACGGCTCGTCGAGACGATCGAACGGCTGGGCGGCGAGGCCTGGCTGTCACCGGTTTCCGAATGGATCCTCTATACGGCCTGGGTCGAACGCTACCTGGCCAGGAGAGGCGGGGGCGGGCCCGTCAAGCTGGCCTCCCTGGCCGCGAAGTGGGCCTACCTGACGGGGACGCTGAAGACCATGGAGCGCCGGCTGGGCCCGCTCCTGGGCGACCGGAGAGAGCCCTCGATGGACGAGATCATGCGGGCGTGCGGCGACACCCTTCCGCCCGAGTTCCAGGGTGAATCCACCGTTACGGTCGGTCGGGCGGTCCTGTTCGGCGAGCGCGGCGCCGATCTCGTCGTCAATTGCGCGCCCTTCGGCTGCATGCACGGCAACATCACGGCCGCGGTCTTCGAACAGGAGAGGCCGACGGTCCGGGTCCCGGTCGTCAACATGAGCTACGACGGCACGGGGGACAACGCGCTCCTCAGCGCTTTCATGCACGAGGCCCGGCAGCGGAAGGCTTGATGGTCTTCTGCGACATCGCCAGCTTCTTTTCGCCGCGGGGCGGGGGGGTCGCCACCTATCACCGCGCCAAGCAGAACTACTTCGCCCGCCATCCGGCCCATCGCTACGTCATGATCGTCCCGGCGCGCCGAGACTCCGTCGAGGCCGCCCCGGGCGGCGCGATCTACCGGCTGCGCGGATTCCGCTTTGACGACAATTACCGCCATCTCTGGGATCCGCTCTCTCTCCGAAGGGTCCTGAGAGACATCCGCCCCGACGTCCTGGAGTTCGGCAGCCCCTACCTCGACTATTGGGCCGCCTCGGCCGCGGCCCGGGGTCTGGGGGCCGTCAGGACGGCCTTCTATCATGCCGACTTCCCGGACACCTACGTGCGGCCGCTCATGCGCCGCAGCCTGCCTCCCGCGGAGGGCCCGGTCCTGGACCTGCTCTACCGGTACGTGCGCCGGGTCTTCGGGCGGCTGGATGCGACTCTCGCGGCCTCCCGCTTCATTGCCGGCAAGCTCGGCGCGATCGGACTGAACAATGTCTTCCGACTCCCCTTCGGCGTGGACATGGATGCCTTCCGGCCGTCGAGGCGCGTGGATTCGTTCCGGGCCGGGCTCGGGGTCGGGCCGAACGACAAACTCCTTCTCTTCGCGGGGAGGTACAGGGCCGACAAGGGAATCGACGTCCTGCTGGCCGCCCTGCCCTCGGTTCTGGACGATCACGGCGTCCACGTGGCGTTCGCCGGGACGGGCCCGCTCCAAGACCGGGTCAAGGTGTGGGCCGCCCGGAGCGACCGGGTCCACGACCTGGGCTTCATCGGCTCGCCGGCGCGGATGGCCCAGGTCTATGCCTCGTCCGACGGCCTCTTGAGCCCCGGCGGGAGCGAGACGTTCGGCTTCGCCGTCTGCGAGGCGGTCGCAAGCGGATCGCCGGTGGTTTCGGCCGATTCCGGCGGCGGCGCCGAGATGGTCGAACGCCTGCGCTGCGGCCGTCTCTTCAAAGCGGGCCAGCCGGCCGATCTTGCCCGCGCGGTCTCGGACCTCATCCGCGAGGACTTCGTCGAGCGGATCGCCTCCGCGCGGGATACGCTGCGTGCCGAATTCAATTGGGACCGCACCTTCGAGACCTATGTCGACCACCATGGATCGCTCCGTTAGAGCCTTAGGACGGGCCCTTCTCGCCGTCCACGACGTGGCCCCGTCGAGCCTCGCCGCCCTGTCCGAGCTCCTGCCCGAACTGAGGACGGCGGGGGTCTCGGCCGTGAACCTGGCGGTCGTGCCGCGCTTTCATGGAGCCGAGGAATGGACCGGCGACGGAGACCTGCGGCGGGCGTTGGCGGCCGCCGGCCCGGGACTGCGGACCGAGATCATGCAACACGGATATACCCATGTCCGGTCCGGCGGGAACGAACGCCTCACGGGCGGGCCGGGTCTCCTGTCCCGGCTTCAGAGCTCGGGTGAAGACGAATTCTACCGCTTGCCTCCCATCGAGGCGGAAGAGAGGATAAGGTCAGGCCGACGCGTCCTTGAAACCGCCTTTGGCCGACGGCCCCGCGTTTTCGTTCCCCCGGCCTGGGCCGGCGGTCCGGCCTTTCGTTGCCTGCTCCGGCGCCTCGGGTATGCGGCCACGGAAGACCATTTCCGGATCTACGATCTCGCGGCCCGGCGGAAGATCTTCGCGCCGGTGATCGCTTTCGCCACGCGGAGCCCCCGGCGGGAGCGGCTATCGATGCTATGGGCCCGGCTCGTCCGGGCTGTCGCGAAGCCCGGTCACTGCCTGCGCTTCGTCTTCCATCCCGCCGACCTCGGTTCGCCCCGGGTCCGGCCGCTCGCCCTCGATCTCCTGGCCGAGGTCGCGCCGTCGCGCGAGTGGGCGCTTTATAGCGACATCCTGGCGCCGGAGAGCCCCCCCACGGAGCGCTCATAGACCTCCATCAGGCCCCCGTAGATCCGGTCGGGGCAGTGGCGGACGACGACGTCCCGGCGGGCCCCGTGTCGGATCCTCTCCCTCAAGGCTTCGTCGCGGCGGAGCTCCATGACGCGCTCGGCGAAGAGCTTCTCGTCGGCGTCGGCGACCAGGACGCCCGTCAGCCGGTCGACGATCTGGGACCGAACGCCGCCGCCGTCGTCGAGGGCCACGACGGGGACGCCGGCGTATTTGGCCTCGCAGACCGCGTTGCCGAAGGTTTCGGAAAGCGACGAGAAAAGGAACCCGTCCGCCCCGGCCAGGAAATCCGGCACCTGATCGTAGGGGATGAGCCCGGGGAAATGGACGCGGTCGCAGCCGAGCTTGGCCGCGAGGCCGCGCAGGTCCCCCTCGAGCGGGCCTTCTCCGGCCACGACAAGATGGAGCGACGGGTCCCGCGGCGCGAGCTCGCGGGCGAAGGTCTGGATGAGGAACTCGACATTCTTCGTCCGGCAGAGGCGGCTCAGCGTCGCCAGCCGGCCGCCGCGGGGGATGCCCAGCCGGTCCCACACGGTCGAGCGGCCGTTCCGCGCCGCGAAGGCGGCGGGATCGAGAGGCCTTGTCCAGGTGAAGACCCGGGCCGGATCGATGCGATAGAAGTTCCTCGTCAGCGCGTCCCGCATCCCTTCGCTGAGGACGAAGGTCCCCTCGATCCGGTTGGAGACCGCGTTCATCATCGGTTTCCCCACCCGGTAAACGAACGTCTTGATCGGGCCTTTGCGGGGGAGGAGGATCGAAGCGTAGAACGGGAGGTTGGTCGTCAGGACGTTGTACATCGGCGCCCCGGCGCTCCGCTTCATCCGATAGCCGAGGGCGAGAAGGGTGGGATTCATGGTCTCCGCGTGGACGATGTCGACTCGGCGGGGGCTCAGCCAGAGCCTGACGGCGAGCGGCGGGACGGGGATCCGATATTCTCGGTAGGCGGCCACGGACAGGGAGGGGACGGTGCTGACGGTGAGGCCGGGGCGGGGCGCGGCCGGTCTCCCGCCGCTGGCCGTGTGGACGAGATGGATCTCGTGGCCGCGTTTGAGGAGCCATTCGATGAACTGGGCGGCCTGACGGCTCGCGCCGTTGAGGAGGCCGGGATCGTGGTCGAGGAGGATCGCGAACTTCATCGAACAGGCCGTTTCTTCGCGCTTATAGCATACGGCCGGAAAGCCGGTCAACCGGCGCCTGTTGAAACGGCCCCTCGAATACCGTTATGATGATCCGGATATCGACCGGCCGCGGATGTCCATGCCCGCCACGTTCAGGCGTTTTTTTGAACCGATCTGCCGCAGTTCGGCCCGGCGCCCCGGCGCCTGGCTCCTGGGCGTCGCCCTGTTCTCCCTCCCCTCCGTCCTGTCCATGGAGGATATTCGCCTGGACACGAACCTGGTCAGGCTCCTGCCTGTCCGCAGCCCCGCGGCGTCCGAAACGAAGGCCCTCCAGGGCGTCGTCGGCGACGAGGCGCATTTCACCGTCCTCTTCGAGGGGGACGGCATCGACGCGCTTCTGGGCGCCGTTCGCGAGACGGCCGCCAAGGTCCGCGCCCTGGACGGCGTGCTCTCCGCGGACTACGAATACCCCCTCGATTTCGTCGAGCGCTTTCGCTACTGGCTCGTGCCCGAATACTACCTGGAGCGGACGCTCGATCATCTGATCGGGCTCGAGGCCGAGGTGAGCCCGGTCGGAGCGAACCTTCTGAGCGCGCCGGCGGAGAACGAGGGAAGGAAATCGCGGCAAGAGACGGAGGAGATGAAGGATCTCCTCGACCGGTACAGCCATCTGACGGAGTACCATCAGAGCCGCGACGGCCGCGTCATGGGGCTGTTCGTCCGGCCCCGGGCGGGGCTGACCTCCCTCGCGGACCTCCGCCGGCTCTGGCTCGGGATCGAACGCGCGGCCGGCGCCGCGGCCGCCGCCCACGGCGTCTGGGCCGGGGTCGGCGGATCCCAGACGGAGAATCTCCGCGAG
Source organism: Candidatus Aminicenantota bacterium (assembly GCA_011048485.1). Lineage (GTDB taxonomy): Bacteria > Acidobacteriota > Aminicenantia > Aminicenantales > Saccharicenantaceae > RBG-16-66-30. The sequence goes on from DSDX01000379.1 coordinate 5,316, forward strand.
TTCGATGTCATCGTTCGCGACCTCGGCCTTTCCGGGACCGTGGCCTCGGTCCTGATCGTCCTGTTCCTGGCCCTGAGCTTCCGGAGCCTCCGGATCCTGCCCGTCGTGCTCGTGCCCCTGGCCGTCGGGCTCCTCTGGTCCTTCTCGCTCGTCCCCCCGGTGCTCGCTAGCCTGAACATCATCACGTCCTTTCTCGTTCTCGTCCTTTTCGGCATGGGCATCGATTTCGCGATCCATCTCGTCAAGCGGTTCGAGCTCGAGATCGCCCACCGTCCGCCAGCGGAGGCCCTCCTCGAGACCTACGCCTCGACCGGCGCGTCGGTCTTGATCTCGGGGATGACCACTGGGCTGGCCCTTCTCGTCCTCGCCTTCTCGAACTTCCGCGGATTCTCCGAATACGGCCTGATCTGCGGCGCGTCGCTCGTCCTCATCCTGTTGGCCATGGTCCTGGTCATGCCGGCCACGCTCGTCCTCGGCCACCGGCTCGGCCTCGTCAGGCCCCGTCGCCCGGAACGGTCGAAGGCCCGCCTGCCCTCGAGGGCCGCCGCTGCGGCGGTCGGCGCGGCCGTCCTCGCCTCGATCGTCCTGGCCGCCCTGGGGCTGAGGTTCGATTACGATTTCAACTCGCTCAAACCCGACCCGGCCGGGTCG
>DSDX01000378.1 GCA_011048485.1 Candidatus Aminicenantota bacterium
CGCACGACCGCCCGGCTCAGGGCCGAGGCCTGGTCGGCCGGGAAGGCCTCCTCGAATTTCCTGGCCAGGCGGCCCCGGCCGGCCAGGATGAAGGTCATGAAGACGAACACGAGCAAGAGGTCGGACATGAAGGCGAAGAACGGCCCGAGGGCGGACAGGACGAAGGACCCGGCCTGACCGATGTTGAAGTCCTGGATCCAGTCCGTCAAGCCGACCTTGAGGCGGGGGTCGGGGATCAGGGTGTCGATCTTCGCCAGGAAGACCCGGACCATCTCCGTATAGGACGGCAGCTCCCCGGCCAGCGACTTGCCGCCGGAGTAGAACACCATGCCGATGAGGTAGAGGACGGCGAAAGAGAGCAGGAGGGTGAGGACCAAAGCCAAGGTCCTTGGCATCTTCCGGCGGGCGAGAAAATCGAGAGCGGGCGAGACGGCAAACGAGACCAGGAGGGCCAAGGCGAAGGGGACGAGGACGGGCCGGGCCAGTTTCAGGAAGACGCCGACAACGAAAAGAACGACGACCCCGATGCCGACCCGTAACCACTTCGTCTTGTCCACGCGCCCTCGCCGCCCCTCATCATAGCCGAATTCCTCTCCGAAGGGAACGGGCGGGGGTTTGACGGCGGCGCGCGGCTGTGCTATGAGGTCTGGCGCGGGGATGGAGGGGAAATGAAGGAGGCCACCATGGGATCTCGGAAGGCCAAGATACCGGCCTGGGCCGCGGCGCTCGTCTGCCTGGCCGCGGCGGCGGGGGCGGCGGATCTCAAGACCCTGACCAGGGATCTTTTCGCCATCCCATCGACGACGGGCAACGAGGAGATCCTCGCGGCCAGGATCAGGGCCTCGCTGCCAAAGACCCTGGCTGTCGAGGCCGACGCGCTGGGTACGATCGCCGTCCGGTTCGGGGAGGCTCCGCGAACGACGCTTCTGCTGGCCGGCCTGGACGGGGTCGGGCACATGGTCAGCGGCATCAGGCCGGACGGCTATCTGACGCTTGATCGGCCCGTTCCGGCCCCCCACGCCCGCTTCGACGCCTATCTCCTCGGCCAGCCCGTCATCATATCGACGGCCCAGGGCCCCGTCCAGGGCGTCGTCGCCCAACCCTCGCTGCATTTGCTGACCCAGGAACGGCGGATAGCCCTTCTCGAGGGCTTCTCCCTCGAGGAGGCTCTGGTCGATGTCGGAGCCCGATCGGAGAAAGAGGCTCGGGCCAAAGGCATCGAGATCCTGGATCCGGTCACCTATCCGGCCGCGCTGACCGAGCTGGCCGGGGAGCAATGGGCCGGGCCGGGGCTCGGAGCTAAAGCCGCGGCCGCCGCCCTCGTTTGCGCGGCCGAGGCCGCGACCGGCCGGGCCGCGGCCGGCGGGAGCATTATCGCTTGGGCCGCCCAGACCAAGCTCCCGGCCCGAGGCCGGGGCGCTCGGCCGGCTGTCGGGGCCGTCAGGGCCAAGGAAACATGGCGTCCCGTCAGGACGGTCGTGGTCGACGTCATCGCGGCCGGCAAGGGCGACGGGTTCCCGTTCCCGGGAGGGGGGCCGGTCTTGGTCCGGTCCGGGAGCGGGCCCTCGGCGCTCGCCGGCGCTGTCGAGACGGCCGCCCTCGCCGCCGCCGCCCCCCTCCAGTTCGTGACCCGGCCCGTATCGTCCCTGGAACGGCCGTTCGCCGATCCGCCCGCGGAGGTCGTGACCTTAGCCTTGCCCGTCCGTTTCCTCCATACGCCCTCCGAGATCGTCGCCCTCGGGGACCTGCGCTCCCTCCGCGACATCCTAATACGATTCCTCGAGACGGGAGACGGACGATGACCAAGCGGTCCCTCCTCACGGTCCTGGCCCTCCTGACGGCCGCCGGGGCGGCCGGCGCCCAGTCGAAAGCCTGGGATCTCCTGCGCGAGCTCGTTCGCGTTCCCGGCGTCTCGGGCCACGAAGGCCGCGTCGCCGATGTCATTCTCGACCGGCTTCCGGCCGGACTCGAGACCGAGCGCGACGCGATGAACAACATTTGGTTCACGGTCGGATCGGGCCGGCCCCATCTCCTGTTCGTGGCCCACACGGACGAACTCGGCTGGATCGTCGACCAGGTCACCGCCGACGGCCGGGTCCGGGTCAAGCCCGGCGGCGGCCTCCTGGCCCAGACCGTCGAAGCGCGTCCCGTGCTCATCCACACGGCGCGGGGCGACGTTCCGGGGATCGTCTCCCCGCGGCCGGGCTACGACGACCCCCCGCCGGAGGTCGAAACGCCGGCGGCGGCTTTCACCGCCGCGAGCTTCGAGATCTATCTCGGTGTCGAGACCGAGGCCGGGGCCCGCGCCCTCGGGGTCGCCGAGGGCGATCCCGTCTCGCCGTCGAAGACCCTCTCCGATCTCGGGCCCGGCCTGATGGCCACGCGGGCCGTCGACGACCGGGCCGGCTGCGCCGCCCTGCTCGAGGCCGCCCGGCGCCTGAGCCCCGGATCGATCAAGGGCCGGACCATCACCTTCGCCTGGGACGTCCAGGAAGAGATCGGGCTCTTCGGGGCCTCGGAGCTGGCCAAGTCCATCAAGCCGGACTTCGTCTTCGCCGTGGACACCTTCGTTTCAGCCGATTCGCCGCTCGAATCGAAGCGCCTGGCGTCCCTTCCGATCGGGCGCGGCGCGGTCGTCAGGGCCATCGACTCGAGCAGCATCACCCCCAAGACGGAGATCCGCAAGGTCCTGGCCATCGCCAAGAGGCGGGGCATCCCAGTCCAGGTCGGGAACACGCGCGGCGGCAACGACGGTTCGGTCTTCGTGGCCGGCGGCGCCGTCAACATCCCCCTGTCCTGGCCCGGGACCTACGCCCACTCGCTCATCGAGAAGATCGACCGCCGCGACCTCGAGGCCCTGACGGACCTCGTCCTGGCCCTTGTCACGGAGTGGAAGTGATCTGGCCGAGACTATTCATGAAAACGTGGGGGAAGGCGCGCATCCCAAGAACGGGTGGCCGGGGGCCGGCGGGAAGCGGAGTCCTCGAAGCGACCTGCAGAATCTCGGCCTCGAGGGCTCGGCCGCGATTCTGATGAATATCTTGAGAAAGCGTCTTTCTAAAGATATCTCCCAGATGCGTCGCTCCGAGTCGCTCCGCGACGCATGTGGTCCTCCGCTCCCAAGAGTCCGCTCCGGGTAGGCCGGACCGGGGACGCCACCGGACAGGACCCGTTCAGGGATAAGCGCCTTGATTCCTCATGAGGACATCGGCGTGTGAAAGATCCAAGCTAGGCGGCCAGGATCTGCTCGTAGAAGTCGTTGCCCTTGTCGTCGACGATGATGAAGGCCGGAAAGTCCTTGACCGTGATCTTGTAGATGGCCTCCATGCCCAGCTCGGGGTAGGCCACGATCTCCTGGCTGGTGATGCAGTCCTTGGCCAGCCGGGCGGCGGGCCCGCCAATGGAGCCTAGGTAGAACCCGCCGTTGGCCTGGCAGGACTCGGTCACGGCCTTGGAACGGTTGCCCTTGGCCAGCATGACCAGCGATCCGCCCCTTTTCTGGAAGAGGGCGACGTACGCGTCCATGCGCCCGGCCGTCGTTGGCCCAAGGGAGCCCGAGGGGTAGCCGGGCGGGGTCTTGGCCGGACCGGCGTAGTAGATGATGTGATCTTTGACGTAGGCGGGCAGGTCCTCGCCCTTGTCCAGCAAGGCCTTGAGCCGGGCGTGCGCGATGTCCCGGGCCACGATGATGGGCCCGTTGAGGACGAGCCGTGTCGCCACGGGGTACTTGCTGAGCTCGGCCCGGATCTCGCTCATGGGGCGGTTGAGGTCGATCGGCACGGCGGGCTCGTCCCCGGCGGCGGGGCCGGGCAGGTACTTGGCCGGGTCCCTCTCTAGCCGCTCGATGAAGATCCCCTCCCGGGTGATCTTGGCCATGACGTTCCGGTCGGCGTTGCAGCTGACGCCCAGGCCGATCGGGCAGGAGGCCCCATGGCGGGGCAGTCGGATGACGCGGACGTCAAGGCAGAAGTACTTGCCGCCGAACTGGGCTCCCAGCCCGATCTTCCGGGAGGCCTCGAGGAGTTTCCCCTCGAGCTCGAGGTCGCGGAAGGCGTGGCCGCCGGGCCCCCCGGCGGTCGGCAGCCCGTCGAGGTACCTGGCCGAGGCCAGCTTGACCGTCTTGAGGACGAGTTCGGCCGAGGTGCCGCCGACGACGACGGCCAGGTGATAGGGCGGACAGGCCGCCGTCCCGATGGTCTTCATCTTGCCGACGAGGAACTTCTCCAGGGCGGCCGGATTGAGGACGGCCTTGGTCTCCTGGAAGAGATAGGTCTTGTTGGCCGAGCCGCCGCCCTTGGCGACGAAGAGGAACGAGTAGGCGTCGCCGTCGACGGCCGTGATGTCGATCTGGGCGGGCAGGTTCGTCCCGGTGTTCTTTTCCTCGTACATCGTCAGCGGGGCGTTCTGCGAGTACCGCAGATAGTTCCGGTCATAGGCGTTGAAGACCCCGCGCGAGAGGGCCTCCTCGTCCCCGCCCCCGGTCGAGACGCGCTGGCCCTTCTTGGCGTTGATGATGGCCGTGCCCGTGTCCTGGCACATCGGCAGGACGCCCTCGGCCGAGATGACGGCGTTCTTCAGGAGCTCCAAGGCGACGGTCCGGTCGTTGGCCGAGCTCTCCGGGTCCTTGAGGATGGCCGCGACGCTCTCGAGGTGGGACGGCCGCAGGAAGAAGGCCGCGTCGTGGAAGGCCCGCTCGGCGAGCAAGGTCAGCGCCTCCGGCGCGACCTTGAGGAGCGGGCGCCCGTCGCACTCGCCGGAGGCGACGTGGTTCTTGGAGATGAGGTCATAGACGGTCGCGTCCTCCATCGGCGGGAACAGGGGTGTGTAGACGAATTCGCTCATGGTCCATCCTCCATCGCAGGCCCGGGCGGCGGACCGCCCGCCGGCTCAACGGGCCTGGGTTTGGCTCAGGCCGTATTCGTAGCCCTTCTCGAAGGCCATCAAGTTGAGCCCCTCCGTCCCCTTGGGGACCGAGGTCTCGACGGCCTTGCGCATGGCGTCCTTGGACACGAGGCCGGTCACGGCGGCGAAGAAGCCGGCCATGACCATGTTGAGGACGACCTTGCGGCCGAGCTCCTCGGCGATGCGCGTCGCCGGGATCCCGAAGACCTTGACAGTCGGGGGCAGGCCCTTGGGTTCGACGAGTTCCTCCTCGATGAGGATCATGCCCTCCGGGTCGAGCTCGGGCGAGAACTTGGTGAAGGCCTCCTGGCTCATGATGACCATGACCTGGGGCTGCTTGACGTAAGGGTAGCGGATGACCCCGTCGGACACGATGACCTGGGCGCTGCAGGCGCTGCCGCGGGCCTCCGGCCCGAAGGCCTGGGTCATGGTGGCGTCATGGCCGTCGTAGATGGAGGCCGCCTTGCCGATGATGTATCCGGTCAGGATGACGCCCTGGCCGCCGAACCCGCCGATCTTGATCTCCGTCTTGGCCATCTTATCCCTCGTAGACCTTGTATTTGGACCCCAGGCGCTCCTGGTAGTGTCGGTTCATCGCCTCGAGGAAGGTCGGCCGCTCCGTGTCGACGAACTTGCCGACGAGCATCCTGTCGCGGAGGCGGATGTCGGCCTCCTTGGTGCTGGCGTCGTTCCGGATCTCGCTGTTGTCGCAGTACCAGCGCAGGCGGTCGAGCCCGTCACCCATCCTCTGCTGCCGCTCGAAGATGGTCGGGCAGGGGGCGATGATCTCGATAAAGGAGAAGCCCGGCTTGCGGATGGCCTCGACCATGGAGTTGGTCTGGTTGTAGACATGGAGCGACGTCCAGCGCGCGACGTAGACCGCCCCGACCGATTCGGCCAGGAAGGGCAGGTTGAAAGGGAACTCGTAGTTGCCGAAGGGCGCGGTCGACAGGATGGAATCCGTGGGCGTCGTCGCGGCCACCTGGCCGCCCGTCATGGCGTAGTTGAAGTTGTTGACGCAGATGACCGTGATGTCGATGTTCCGGCGGGCGGCG